>PUKV01000082.1 GCA_003550645.1 Syntrophomonadaceae bacterium
AGGAAGAGGAAGAAAAAGATTAGCATTGTTTAATGGTAAGCGGCGCCACAGCAGTGGATCCACCGTTCCGCTGTGGGTTGTAAGCGGGGACTATATAAGATTGATAAAGGGCGGACTCTTCGTTCGTCCTTTTTAATTCGTCGATTGCAATCAGTTTAGAGCTACCTAATCTAGATACAGCAGAAGAGATTGAGAGGAATAGAGATGGCCTTTAAACAGGGGCATATAATAGATCATGTTGCCGAAGGTTCACCGGCAGAGATGGCCGGCATAAAGCCTGGTTGGGAACTGCTGCGTATCGATAACCAGGAAATCGGGGATATTATCGATTTTAAGATAATGGAATCTGATACCAGCGTGCGCCTTTTGCTGAAAGACAAGCCAGGTCTTTTACACCGGCTCACGATTCATAAGCCGGTTTCACTACCGCTGGGTTTACGCTTTAATCCCCCGACGATATCCGGACTGCAGCGCTGCCGGAACAGGTGCATATTTTGTTTTATAGAGCAGAACCCACCAGGAATGCGCAGTCCCATTTATACCAAAGACGATGATTACCGGCTTTCATTCTTATATGGTAACTTCATAACCTTAAACCGCATGACCGAAGAAGAAATCGAAAGGGTAAAAAAATTACAGTTGAGCCCTCTTTACGTTTCCATTCATACCACCAACCCGGACTTAAGAAGGGTCATGTTTAATTCCAGGGATGCAGAAAAAGGCCTGGATAATTTAAAAAAACTAGTTTCTGCGGGGATTCAAATCCATGCCCAGGTTGTACTATGTCCGGGATATAATACCGGACCGGAGCTGAAACGAACAATACAGGATCTGGAGCACCTGGGAAAAGGCATTCTTAGCATTGCCCTTGTCCCGGTAGGCCTCACCAGGCACCGCTTTGGCCTGCCCGCATTGAAAAGGTACGATCCGCCGGCGGCAAATGAATTAGTCAAAGAGGTTGCAGAAATGCAGGAGCAATTTTTAAAAAAACGCGGCAGCCGCTTTGTGTTCCTGGCCGATGAATTTTACAACCTGGCCGGGATGGACCTCCCGGAAGAACATGAATATGAAAATTATCCCCAGCTGGAAAACGGAGTGGGGCTGGCCCGGCAATTTTTGGAACAATTAAAAACCGTTCGGGATAGAGGAATCAAAATACTACCCCAGGCTATAGCAGCAACAATAGTTTCCGGTTATGCAGCCAGGCCCCAGGTTGTAGAAATGGTAGAAACCCTGAACCGGATCGATAATTTGGCTGTTAAACCATTTTTTGTCGAAAACCGCTTCTTTGGTGAGCAGGTAACAGTTAGCGGTTTGCTCACAGGCAGCGATATATTAACAGGTCTGGAAGGAAAACCGGTCGGAGATGTAGTATTTTTACCAGATATAGTGCTTAAAGAACACAGCAGCTGCTTTCTTGATGATCTGAAAATCTCGGATTTGGAAAACAGCCTGCAGGTTCCTGTCCGGGTTGTTAACGGCCCCCTGGAACTATTTAATATAATCATGGAAATGGCGGAACTGAGGGCACCGGCTCTAAAAAGGAGAGCAGATAGTTGAACGAAAACGTGATTGCCATCGTAGGACGGCCCAATGTGGGTAAGTCAACCTTGTTTAACCGGCTCATATCTGCCAGGACGGCAATTGAAGAAAAAATGCCCGGTGTAACCAGGGATCGCCTCTATGGTTTATTTGAGTGGCGGGGGCGTAACATGGTCGTGATCGATACCGGAGGGGTCACGTTTGGCGGGGAAGATCAGATTACAGTCCAGGTTCAGAAACAGGTTAACCTGGCCGTGGAAGAAGCGCAAATCATTATATTTTTACTTGACGGCCGGGAAGGCCTGACCGCCCTGGACCAGGAAATAGCGGAAATGTTGCGGCGCAGCGGCAAGGTGGTTATTCCTGCTGTCAATAAACTGGATACCCTGGAAAAAGAAAATGATCGTTACGGTTTTTTTGCCCTCGGGTTTGATGAACCGCTGGCCATATCGGCATCGCACGGACGGGGTATCGGCGATCTCCTCGACCTGATCTTTGAAAAGCTTCCTGCAGAAGATGAGCATAGCTGGATAGATAGCGAAGACCTGGTTAAAATAGCGGTTATAGGAAGGCCCAATGTAGGCAAGTCATCCCTGATCAACTCCCTGCTGGGAAAAGAACGGGTAGTTGTGAGCCAGATTCCCGGTACAACCAGAGATGCTGTAGACACGTACTTAAATTTTAACAACCGCCCCTGCCTGCTAATTGATACGGCCGGTATCCGCCGGAAAAGCAGGGTAAAGGAGGCGGTGGAGTACTACAGCGTGCTTCGCTCTTTAAAAGCGGTGCAGCGGGCCGATGTGGCCCTATTGCTGATTGATGCAGAGAGTGGAGTGACAGAGCAGGATCAGAAACTGGCCGGTTATGTTGACGAGGCCGGAAGGGGGTTGATCCTGGCTGTTAACAAATGGGACCTGGTCAAAGGAGATGCATTGGCCCGCCAATCTTTAGAAAACGACTTGAAGCGTAAATTAGTATTTGCTGCATACGCACCGCATCTTTTTGTTTCCGCCCTCAGTGGATGGAGGTTGGATAAGTTGCTGCCCCTGGTCATACAGGTCTGGCAGGAACAGCACAAGCGAATCCCTACCGCCCTGTTAAATGATCTCTTGCAAGATGCCCTGACTGTAAACCCACCGCCTCCGGTAAAAGGAACCAGGGTAAGAATATATTATGTTACTCAACCGGAGGTTAAACCGCCCCGGTTTGTGTTTTTTGCCAACGAACCGGAACTAATCCATTTTTCGTACCGGCGGTACCTGGAAAACCGGTTACGTGAAGCCTTCGGCTTCAAGGGAACCCCTGTAGACGTTAAATTCAAGAGAAGAGAAAGGAGAGGTGAATGATTGTGGCTTATCTTACCCTGCTCATCGCTTACCTGCTGGGTTCGCTTCCTTTTGGATATATCCTGACCAGGTTAGCGCACGGCACGGATATCAGGGATTACGGAAGCGGCAACATTGGAGCAACAAATGTCCTGCGGGTTTACGGATGGCGCAGTGCCCTGCCTGTATTCATCCTCGATCTGGCTAAAGGCCTGGTGGCCGTTTTACTGGCCAGGGCCGCAGCCGATGCCCCGGGAATATACCTCACAGCCGGTTTCCTGGCCATGTTCGGACACAGCTTTCCCTTTTATCTTAAATTTAGAGGGGGCAAAGCTGTTGCTACTTCAATTGGGGTCCTCCTGGCTTTGTCCGGATGGGTTACCCTGATCGTGATCGCCTGTTTCCTGGCCATTGTTTACTTAACCCGCTACGTATCACTGGGGTCAATTATCTCGATGCTGATCCTGCCCCTCATATTCTGGGCGTTCGGATTTGGCCAGCCATACATCCTTTTTGGGCTGGCAGCGGCCATCCTGGTCATTGTCAGGCATCATGAAAACATCAGGCGCCTTTTGAAAGGAACGGAGTCAAAACTCGGACGGAAGGGTTGATTATTCTTGCTGCGAAAAGAACTGCTGGAATTATTATTTGAAGCGGCCAGCATCCAACGCTGGAACGATCATATCAGACCTGAGCACTTCACAGAACTGGATAAACAGGCCCACAAGATGGTATATGCTTTTGTGCTGGCCAGGATTGAAGAAGCGGACCACGGCAGTGACCTGAAATGGCAGCGTTTGATCGAAGGCGGGTTGTTTGAATTCCTGCACCGGATAGTCCTGACTGATATCAAACCGCCTGTTTATTACAAACTGATGGCTGAAAAAGGCGAACAGCTCAACCGCTGGGTCCTAGAAAAACTGGAAAGCAAGGTTCCGGGTCTTTGTGACCTGAAAATAGATCTCCTTCAGATGATGGATGAGTATTTCAGGATGTCGGGGCGGGCCAACCTTGAAAAAAGAATTCTTCAGGCCGCTCATTACCTGGCAACAAACTGGGAATTTAAGATTATTTACCGCCTCAATGAAGGGCTCTATGGTTTGGAAGAAACAAAGGCGGCTATAGCCAACCAGATTGAAGAGCATTACGACCTGGCCGGGGTCCAGAAGCTGGCCCTGGGTAAAAAGACAAGCAATTTTCTCGACCTTGTCGGGCAGCTCCGCTTCCAACAACGCTGGGCCCAGGCCCCGCGGGTACCTAAAACATCGGTCATGGGGCATATGCTTATTGTAGCGATGATGAGTTATTTTTGTTCCCTTGAACTTGGAGCCTGTCCCAAGCGGGTTTATAACAATTACTTTGCAGCCCTGTTTCACGATTTACCCGAAGTTCTGACCCGGGATATCGTATCACCGGTAAAAAAATCAGTGGCCGGTATTGAAGAAATTATCAAGGAAATAGAACACAGGCAGCTGGAAGAAAGGATCTTCCCCCTGCTGCCCGTGGAATGGCATGATGAATTAAGGTACTTCACTGAAGATGAATTTGCCTGCAAAATCATCGAAAACAACCAGGTTAAGCATGTCAGCTCCGCAGAGATAAACAAAAACTACAACCACGATCATTATTCTCCGTTGGATGGGGAAATGATTAAAGCCTGTGATCAACTGGCTGCCTACATAGAAACCTTCCTATCTATTTCTCACGGCATTAAGTCATCCCATTTGGAAGAAGGCAACCGCCAGCTTTATGAGCGTTACAGCAACCAGGTTGTAGCCGGTATAAATTTTGGCCGCCTGTTCAGCTATTTTAAAATCTAAGGGCTCTGCTCAGCGCCAGTTCTAAGCTATTTTTCTGCGGCCCTTCTGGTAAGCCTGGAAGTCCCGGGTATGCCTGGAAAGGATAATGGCAGCCAGCACCAGGCCGAAGAGGACCCATGCTAACTCCTGGTACTGAAAAAACAGGATAACCGGGATGCTCAAAGTTGAAGCGCCAAAAGCAGTATTGGTGTCTTTCAGGACTATAGTCAGACAGACCGCCGCTAAAAGGACAAACGGTATTGTAATTGGAGATAAAGCGATAAAAATACCGAGTGCGGTGGCCAGTCCTTTTCCGCCCCTGAATCTTAAAAAGACATTGTAGTTGTGCCCCAGGATCACCAGTAACCCGGCCATGAATACCACCAGGAGCTCATTGCTCCAGTGCATGGCCAGCATAACGGCGAGAATGCCCTTGCCGATATCTATCAGGACTGTTAGCAGTCCCGGAAGCAAACCGGCGGCCCGGTACATGTTCATACCGCCAACATTAC
The DNA here is from genome assembly GCA_003550645.1 of Syntrophomonadaceae bacterium. Classification (GTDB taxonomy): domain Bacteria; phylum Bacillota; class Dethiobacteria; order DTU022; family DTU022; genus B1SED10-74M. The sequence goes on from PUKV01000082.1 coordinate 5,179, forward strand.
CAGAGCCTGTATCACGGATATCAACTTTTTTTAATAAGCGTCCCAACAAGTAGGCAGTCGGAAATGCTCCCAGCAAATATGCAGCTCCCAATGCAAATATAACATTCATAGCTCCGATTGTCCCTCCTACAGTATAACCTCATTAACCTGTCTCCGGTTATGTTTCACTTTCCAGGACGGTGCAGAATTCATCTTGAAACTTTGTCAAACTCTCCAGGCTGCGCCGGGCATATAATTCTCTTTTCTTCTTCTTGGGGGCTTTTTCCTTCAGTGGCGGGAAGAGCCCGAAATTAACGTTCATGGGCTGAAAATTGTCTGGATCTGCCGAGGTGATATAATTCATCAGGGCACCCATGGCTGTTTCAGGAGGAAATAAAAGCGTTTTTTTATTCCTGAGCCGGCACAAAGCGTTTAGACCGGCGATAATGCCCGAGGCAGTAGATTCCACGTACCCTTCTACACCGGTGATCTGGCCGGCCAAAAATACTTCTTTCTCCCGGATCAGCTCCAGGGTAGGTTGGAGAAGGCTGGGAGCATTGATAAAAGTGTTCCTGTGCATGGCCCCATACCGGACAAATTCAGCATTTTCCAGGCCGGGAATAAGCCTGAAAATCCTCTTTTGCTCCGGGTGTTTTAACCTGGTTTGAAAACCCACCAGGTTGTAGAGTGTGCCTTCCTTGTTGTCTTTCCTGAGTTGAACGACGGCATAAGGTTGTTTATTTGTCCATGGGCAGGTAATCCCTACCGGTTTTAATGGACCGTAGCGCATGGTGTCTTTTCCTCTTTTAGCCAGCTCTTCTACGGGCATACAGCCTTCAAAAAAAACTTCCTTTTCAAATTCTTTCCCCATATATACTTCACCACCGGCCAGTTCAGTTAAAAACCGGGCATATTCATCTTCGTCCATGGGGCAGTTCAGGTAATCATCGCCACCCTTGCCGTAGCGGGAAGCAAAAAAGGCTGTACTCATATCGATAGAGTCGGAGGTGATAATCGGGGCGGCAGCGTCATAAAAATAGAGTCGGCCTGTACCGGTTATTCGCTCCAGGGCATTTGCGAGCGTTTCTGAAGTCAATGGGCCTGTAGCTATAACAAGGGGCCGTTCCTGCGGTAGCGCCGTTACTTCATCCTCGACAACTTCAATAGACGGGTGCTCCTGGATAGAACGGGTGATATAACGGGCAAACTCTTCCCTGTCTACAGCCAGGGCTCCTCCAGCCGGAACCTCGTTTACATCGGCAGCGTTCATGATTAATGAGTTAAAGCGGCGCATCTCTTCTTTCAACAAGCCTACGGCATTTGTCAGTGCAGCGGCTCTCAGGGAATTACTGCAGACCAGTTCACCATAATAACCGGTGTGGTGAGCAGGGGTCATTTTTTGGGGTCTCATTTCATAGAGTGTCACTTTGCCCCCTCTTTGAGCTATTTGCCAGGCTGCTTCAGAACCGGCCAAACCGGCTCCGATAACAACAATCCGATCCTTTATTATTTTAGAACACCTCCCGGGCCAAAATATATTATTAGAGGCTGCTTCTTAAAGTATATACCGATTGTTGACTTTTTGAAAACCTTGCATTAAAATAAACTAAGAATTGCATAAGAGTATTATTATCGGGGCGTGGCGCAGTTTGGTAGCGCGCTTGACTGGGGGTCAAGAGGTCG
>PUKV01000120.1 GCA_003550645.1 Syntrophomonadaceae bacterium
AGAATAGTTATAATATCATAGCGAAGGGAAACATGCGAGCGTGGCGGAATGGCAGACGCGCTAGGTTCAGGACCTAGTGGGCTTAACGCCCGTGGAGGTTCAAGTCCTCTCGCTCGCACCATAAACTAAAGCGCCCGCGGTTGGGCGCTTTTTAGTTAGCAGCGTATCAGTGGGGTTAAGCCCTCCTGCTCACAATAATTCGCCAGTATGTTATGATGAACTTAAGGTAACTTACAGCCTACTGCCCCTGTTGAAAGGTAAGAGGCGCCAGGGGGTAACAGAGTAACTTTTTAGCCGGATATGAAGGTAATAATAAGTAAATTGGCGAATATATAAGTATCAGTTGAGTAAACCGCATTTTTAATAATCGGAGACTAATCAACGGGATCTGAATCAACAGGTACATCACATGGAGGTTTTTAAATGAAGGATGCAGTTATCGTAAGCGCAGTAAGGACGGCGGTAGGCACATTTTGCGGAGCACTTAAAGATATCAATGCAGTTGAACTGGGTGCCGTGGTAATAAAAGAAGCCCTGGAAAGAGGTGGAGTTAGACCTGAGCAGGTTGATGAGGTTCTGATGGGGTGCGTGCTGCAGAGCGGACTGGGGCAAAACGTAGCCCGTCAAGCATCACTTAAGTCCGGGTTGCCGGTTGAGGTTCCCTGTATGACTATCAACAAGGTGTGCGGATCAGGTTTGAAAACGATAAATATGGCTGCTGCAGCGGTTTCAGCCGGTGACTCTGAGATCGTAGTTGCCGGAGGAACGGAAAATATGAGCGCAGCGCCTTATGCAATGCAAAAAGCGCGCTGGGGGGTTAGAATGGGTGATGACCCTGTTACCGACTTGATGGTAAAAGACGGTCTCTGGTGTGCAATTGGTGATTCCCATATGGGGATAACTGCAGAAAATATAGCTGAAAGGTACGCCATCAGCCGCGAAATGCAGGACCGGTTTGCCCTTGATAGCCAGGAAAGAGCACACTCAGCTCTAGAAAGCGGCCGGTTCAAGGAGGAAATCGTCCCGGTATTTATACCGCAGCGTAAAAAAGATCCCATTAAATTCGAAATTGACGAGCATCCCCGGAAAACATCGCTGGAAGCGCTGGCCAAGCTGCGTCCGGCATTTAAAAAAGATGGCACAGTTACAGCGGGCAATGCTTCCGGTATTAACGATAGTGCCGCTGCAGTCGTAGTTATGAGCAGGGAAAAGGCTTCAGAACTCGGGTTAAAACCGCTTGCTGTAATTAAAAGTTATGCATCTGCCGGGGTAGATCCCGCTGTTATGGGTACCGGGCCAATTCCGGCTACCCGAAAAGCTTTAAATAAGGCCGGATGGACAGTTGATGATCTCGATTTAGTGGAAGCCAACGAGGCATTTGCCGCCCAGGCTCTATGCGTGGTTCAAGAACTGGGAATGGATCCTGCTAAGGTTAATGTCAATGGGGGAGCAATTGCTATCGGCCACCCCATCGGCGCCAGTGGAACCAGGATTTTTATTACCCTGCTTCATGAAATGCAGAAAAGAGACGCCAAACGCGGTCTGGCTACGCTTTGCATCGGTGGCGGGCAGGGAATTGCCTGCACTATCGAACGCGATTGATAAAAGATTAACTACAAGGAGGTTGTTTAGTATGGCACTGGATATGAAGGGCAAGGATATTATTTCCATTCATGAGCTCAGCCGGGAGGAAATCGAGCAGATCCTTGATACATCACATGCCTTGAAAATGAAAAATAAACTGGGAGAAATCTATCATCCGTTAAAAGGCAAAACGCTGGGCATGATTTTTCAAAAGTCCTCTACCCGAACCAGGGTTTCTTTCGAGGTGGGGATGTGGCAGCTGGGAGGGTATGCCCTGTTCTTAAGCGCCAACGACCTGCAGCTTAAGCGAGGAGAAACGATCTCTGATACCGCCAGGAACCTGAGCCGATACCTGGACGGGGTGATGATCCGGACATATGATCACCAGGATATAGTTGACTTTGCCGAATACAGTTCCAAACCGGTTATAAATGGGTTGACCGACCTTCTGCACCCCTGCCAGGTCCTGTCTGATCTTTTCACCATCCAGGAAAAGAAAAGGGATCTTAAAGGATTAAAACTAACCTACATAGGTGACGGTAACAATATGGCCCATTCCCTGATGTTTGGAGCAGCAAAAATGGGCATGAACATTTCAATCTGTTCACCTTCCGGGTTTGAACCTGATTCAGAGATAACCAGGCTGGCCAGGCTGGATGCATCCAAAACCGGGGCTAATATCGTAATCGAGGACGATCCTGCTCAAGCCGCTCAAGCGGCTGATATAATTTATACCGATGTTTGGACCAGCATGGGTATGGAAGGGGAAGAAGAAAAGCGGTTAGAAAGCTTTTCTCGCTACCAGGTCAACAATTCTTTACTGGAAAAGGCTAATGAAGACGTGCTGGTTATGCACTGCCTGCCGGCTCACCGGGGAGAAGAGATAACTGACGAGGTAATGGACGGTCCTCACTCAATTGTTTTTGACCAGGCAGAAAACCGCCTCCATGCCCAAAAAGCAATTATGGCCTTGATTATGTAGCAACAGAACAAGGGCGAGATCTTGGTGTGTCGCCAGAAATCGATTTAATAAACTGCAAATGAGAGGTTGTGACAATGGAAAAAGATCAGGAACCTACCCTTGTAATCAACCTTGGCCTGGATATAGGCGTTTTTTCGGCCAAGGGTGTGCTGATAGATTGTGGACAGATTAAGAAAGTGCAGTTCCCAACCGCCGGGCGGCCGGTTGAAGCCGCACAGAAGTGTATAGACAGGCTTCTTGAAGGCAAGCAAGCCCGCTACGTGAAGGTGGGCGTTATGGGCCAAAACGGCAAACTGGTGGCCGCAGGCCTGGGCATTAAGCACCTTCTGGAGATTGAGGCACTGCAGGCCGGCCTGGTTTACCGGCACATCAAAGCCGATTATGCCCTGTCACTGGGCCATGAGAATATACATTACCTGGAACTGGATGAAAACAACCAGATCAGTTTTTTTAGCCGCAACGGCCAGTGCGCGGCTGGAAGCGGCTCATTTTGGTACCAGCAGGCCACCAGGATGGGCTACAACGACCGTGAGCTGGCAGAAATAGCCGTCCAGGCTGAGTCTGCCGTACCTATTTCCGGCCGTTGTGCGGTTTTTGCCAAATCCGATATGACCCATGCGATCAACGAGGGCGCCACCCAGAGTGCAGTAGCAGCCGGTATGGGCAAGGCGCTGGTTGAAAATATCGTAACCAGTGTAATCCAAAACCGCTTCCAGGGACCGGGCAAACTGGTAGCTGCAGGCGGTGTGGCTAATAATAAGGCTGTGATTAAATATCTTGATGAATTTGTGCAAAGTGAAAATATCACCTTAGAGATTCCTGAAGAGCATGAATACATTAATGCCATCGGTGCTGCAATTAAGGGGGAACAGCTGGAATATGATCAGCTAATCAGCAAAAGGCTGGTTACAACGGAGTATAAGCCCGACAATCCTCTTCAACCTTTAAACCCTGAGCAGGTCTGCTACCTGGAAAATAGACCGGCAGTTTCAGGATTCGATTATTCCCAGGTCTACCTTGGGGTGGACTGCGGCTCTGTATCTACCAAGTGTGTCCTGCTCGACCGGCAGGGACAGAAAATAGGCGGCGTATACCTGCCGACAACCGGGCGGCCGGCCCTGCAGGTCCTGGAACTGGTGAAACAGGTAGAAGAAAAATACGGACCCCTGATCGGAGATGCACCGATCGTGGCCTGCACAACCGGCTCAGGACGATTCTTGTCGCAAAAAATATTAAACGCCGAATATGCTGTTGACGAAATCACCTGCCAGGCCGAGGGTATCAAGAGTTTATTCGCAGAGGAAACCACCCTGTCCATAATCGAAATTGGCGGAGAGGATTCGAAGTTCATACAGCTTAATAAAGGGATCCTCTATGATTACAACATGAACCCGGTCTGTGCTGCCGGGACCGGCACATTCCTGGAAAACCTGGCCGAACTGCTCGGAATCAACATCAAGGATGAGTTTTCCGAAAAATCCTTCTCCGCCGAATACGCTGTCGATCTGGGAGACATCTGTACGCTGATCTCTCAATCGATACTGGCTTCAGCTTCTGCAAGGGGGCTGCCCCTGAACGAACAGCTGGCCAGCCTGGCCTATTCTTCGGCCCAGAATTACCTCAGTAAAACTGTAGATAAAAGGCCCCTGAACGGCAAGGTCGTTTTTGCCGGCGCAACGGCAAAGAACCATGCCCTGGCCGCCGCCCTGGCTGCTATTTGCGAAAAAACAGTCTATGTCCCCCCGGAGCCGGAATTGACCGGAGCCCTGGGCAGCGCCTTAATGGCCAGGCAGTTTCATGAGCTGGGCTATGAAAGCAGTTACTCTTTCCGCAACCTGTCTGCTGTCAGCCAGTATACAAATGATAAGAAACCCTGCCGGGCTGAATGCAGGCACGAGCATAACTGCGTCCTCAACATCATCAGCTTTCCGGACGGTAAAAAGTTTATTTACGGTGATCGATGCGGGCGCTACTCCAGTATAGATAAAAAGAAGGAGGGGGAAGAACTGCCCGATTATGCCGCTAAACGCAGCGATTTATTTCACCTGGCGGCGGGAGAAATAGAGGGGGACGGCCCCCGCGTAGGAATTGCCCGCAGTGGACTGTATTTCGATTATTATCCTTTCTGGGCGTCTTTTTTCCGTAACCTGGGCTGCTCTGTAGTCCTCTCTGATGAAAGCAGTGCCGAAACCCTGCACAAGGGCAAAGCTATGCTTGATTCGGAAATGTGCTACCCGATGAAAGTTATCATCGGCCACTACCTGGATTTAAAGGAAAAAGAACCCGACTTTGTCTTTTTACCTGAAGTTGTCAACAGTGAAGACCTTCCCTGGGCTGCCGAATGGCCGCGCAATTTCGTTTGCCCGCTGCTGCAGACCCTGCGCGGAACAGTCCTGAATTCGATCGATTTTGCGCCGGAAAAAGTGCTCTATGCCCAGCTAAATTATAAAGATGGTTTCGAGGGGATCAAGGAACAGCTCGAACCGATTGCCCGTAAGTTCCTTGGTCAAAGTTATAGTGATACGCGGCTTGATGATGCAGTCCGGGCCGGTTATGATGCCCAGGCCTTTTTCAAGAAGCAGCTGGCTTTTGCTGCAGAAAAAATGCTTGAAGATCTTAAGGCCAACTCTGACCGGGCAGCAGTGGCCTTCCTGAGCAGGCCTTATACCCTTTATGATGATTTGATTTCCAAAAAATCGATGCGTTATGCCCGTGAAAGCGGTTTGATGGCCGTACCCCATGAATACTTCGTAGCTTACCTTCAGGCCTGGTACCAAGGAGATATAAGCTCACCCTACCTGGACCCGTACCGGGAAGAATTCCTGGCCTATTTACAAAGCCAGGTAGATAAAATTCACAACCTTTACCCGGCCCAGCTGCAGAGAATGGTATCTGCGGTGCTTTTGATTAACTTCCTGAACCAGAAAGCTGATCAAAGCGGCCTACCCCAGGTTAACCTGATCTTTTTAGATCCCTTCAAATGCGGACCGAACGCCATGCTACGGCATTATTTGAAGGATATGACCAGCTACCTGCGCCTGACTCTGGATGAGCACACTGCGCCGGCCGGTATGATTACCAGGCTGGAAGCTTTTCGGAATACCTGCCTCTCCAGGGATGAATTCCGGACTCCGGCAATTCCTTCCTCAGCTACCCGGACTGTAAGTGAAAAGGACTGGCATAAAATATTGATTCCCGATATGACCAGGCATTCCGGTGTTTTTGCCTCTGTCTTCAAAAGCTGCGGTATGGAAGCAGAAGTCTTACCCCGGGGTAAACCTGGTGATTTATCCCTGGCCCAGCGCTATGTAAACGGAGAAGAATGCCTGCCCTTTATTCAAAATTTGCAGGATTACCTGCAGCACTTGAATGCGAGTAGTTCCGGCAACGGTGAAGTATTTTTCCAGGGCTGGGCCTGCGGTCCCTGCCGCTACGGCCTTTATGCCCCGGCCCAGGCCCTGGCTATCCAGAGGGCCGGTTTCGGCGAAAAGAAAGTTTGTGCCGTCCAGTCCGGAGATGTGGCCAAGCGTTTCGGCTATCCTCTTGTGCTCGGGATATTCAATGCTTTATTGACCATGGATATTTTGTATAAGATGCTACACCGGGTCCGCCCATATGAGCTTGAACGCGGAGCTGCAAACCAGGTCTTTGATTATTACAGCAGCAAGTTAATCGCCCTTTTGGAAAGCTATAAAATACCCCTGTACAGTATAATCAGCGGCAGTTATAGAAAACCGCTGGAGAACCTGATCAGGGAAGCGGCTGAAGAATTCACCCGGATCCCCGTTGATGAGAGCAAGGCAAAGCCAAGGATCCTGCTCGGCGGTGAATTTTACGTCCGTATGGATGATCGCTGCAACCAGGAAGTAATCAGAAAAATTGAAGAGGCCGGGGGCGAGGTCTGCCTGGCCCCTGTAACCGAGGTCTTTACATACACCATGTACATCGAGTACCACGAAACCCTGCAGGCTTTCAGGCTAAAACGCAGGCCGGCCGACTATCTTAAGCAAAAGCTGTACAAAACTATGATCAACCTGACTCACCGCGATGAAGTAGCCCTGGAAAACGCAGCCGGGCCTCTGCTTGAGGATCTACATGAACCCGCTCCATGGGAAATCATGGAACATGCTGTCAAATATGTGTCCCGGCACTACGGGGGAGAACCGCCGATGACTATCGGCCGTACTGCCGCTTTCAGCAGCAGGGACAGGGTTGCCGGCGCTATCTTTGTCGCTCCTTTTACCTGCATGCCAAGTTCGGTAGTTGAAGCCC
>PUKV01000086.1 GCA_003550645.1 Syntrophomonadaceae bacterium
CATTATAAACCCGGATGACATTGTTTTTATCAGGGGTCAGGTGGGAGAGTACCACGGGCCGCAGATAGTGGTGAGCGACCTGCGCAAGCTTGACCCTAACAAAGTAAACCGCTCTTTTTTCCAGCCGGTATCCGCCCGGAACCCGGAAGAGATGCTGGGTGAACTGAAACAGGTGATAGAGGAAGAGATAAAAGACCGCAACCTGCAGGCGTTGATGAAGGCTTTTTTTGAGGATAGCGAGTTTGCCCGCCGCTTTGCCCTGGCTCCGGCGGCAAGGACTATCCATCATAATTATGTTAGCGGCCTGCTGGAACATACCCTGGAGGTAATTTATTTTTGCCGCAGCCTGGTTGATGTATACCCCAACCAGATCCAGCTCGACCTGCTCTTAACGGGCGCCATCCTGCACGATGTCGGTAAGATCGAGGAGTACCGCCAGGACAGTCTCAGCTTTGATTTTACCGACCGGGGCAAATTGGTCGGTCATATCAGTATCGGCAAGGAGATGCTCGATCAGAAGCTGGAGGAGTTGACCGGTTTTCCCGATTCCTTGAAACTGGAACTGGAGCACATGATTCTGACCCACCACGGTATGCGGGAGTGGGGGTCGCCTGAAATCCCGAAGACGATCCATGCTTACGCTCTTTTCCATGCCGACCTGTTAAGCGCCCGCTTAAACCAGTTCATTAACGTGATGAACAGGCACCCGGCAAATAACGGGGACTGGACGGAATGGGACCGGTTCCTGGAAAGAAGCATCTACTTGCCCCAACCGGGGGATCAGGATTGAGGTTTAGAAGTTTCACCTCCCGGGTTTTCGGTGCCGGGGCAGGATAATGCCCGGTGAACGGCGAACTCATTATCAGGAAATAAAGACTTTAGCCCGGTGGTTTAGATTATAATATATTGGAATGGGCTTTTGATAAAACGATCTAAATGTGATGTGAATGACACAGATATTTATTTATATGTGCCCTATATTAAGGAAAGAAAAATTTAACCGCTTTAAAATAGAAGAAGTGATCAGAGAGTGATGGTGAGAATTATTGGGACGAGCCGATCGGCCGAAAGGTATCCTGAAAACCAGTGAGCGCAGCCTGAAGGTGATCCCCTTTGCCCAGGAAGCGTTTTATTATACCCGCATGGGTACATACTACAACAGCAAGAACAAGCTGTCCAAGGCCCTGTTGTTCCTGCAGAAGGCGATTGAAATCGAGCCGGACAACCCGCTTAACCACTACAACCTGGCCTGCCTGTTAAGTAAAACCAACCGCCTGGAAGAGGCCAACCAGATTTTTAAGCATATCGTGCAGAACTTGGATTCGGGCCTGAGCGAGTGTTACTTTTTCATGGCCGTTAACCACGGCCTGATGGAAGAGTTGAGTGAGGCCAAGCGCTGGTTGCTCAAGTATTTGCAACTTTCGCCAGAGGGAGAGATGGCCGAAGAGGCGGAAGATCTGCTTTTGGCCATGGAGGAAGACGAAGAAGAGTTTGAATCGGGGGACCGCAGTCTTGATGCAATGGAAAATGAAGCTTTGCTGGGCTTAATCGGGGACATGAGCGCGGTCAGTTTCAGGGACCGCCTTTTAGAGGATGATGATTTCCGGATGGCCCTGCTGCGTGGTCTTTACCAGGGCAACGATATTTTGAAAGAAGCAATCATCAGGCTCTTAGGAGAGAGCGATTGCGAGGGGGCCCGTAATACTTTGGCCGATTTTGTGGCCAACCCCTGGATCAAGGAGAGGTTGCGCCAGGTAGCCATGCTGGAATTGAAAAAGATCGCCCCCCATGGTTCCTACTGCGTTTTCAGTAACGGGTCTTTTCACGAGGTCACCCCGGGCAGCTACCCATCCCCGGCGCCGGTCTGGCAGAGTGAGTGGCAGCAGGTGCTCGAGTGCACTTTTGCCAACATGCGCCGCAGCGCTTACTACAGTGATGAGTTTTATGAAGATGCAGAGGCGATCTGGATCGATTTTATCAATCACAGCTATCCGGAAGTGCCGCGGGTCGACAAACCCCAGACCTGGGCGGCAGGCCTGGAGTACTGCCTGGGCAGGTTCCACTTCCTCGGGTTAACTCAGAAGGAACTGGCTGAATCATACGGGGTTTCAACAGCCAGCATCAGGCGCAAGTATTCCGAGATTAACCGCCTGCTGCAGATTGATCAAAAGGCTTACCGCAACATGCTTACCTTCCTGGCTGAAAAAGAAGGAGAGCAGCATTAATTACAGTTTAATCGCTTTAAGCGGCCCCTTTGTGCAAGGGGCTTTTATATCTCTTTATAAAGGGGCTGTGTAGAGATGTACCTGGAACTGGCGGTTGAAACCAAAAGCCGAGAACAGTGTATCAACATAACTCCCCGCATCAATGAGCTGCTGGCCGAAAACAAGGTAGAAGAGGGCTGCTGTACCGTTTTTGTTTCCCATACCACGGCCGCGGTGACGATCAACGAAGATGCCGACCCGGCGGTGATGGAAGATCTGCTGGGCTTCCTGCAGAGCATGGTCCCCCTGAAGGGCAACTACCGCCACGCCGAGGGTAACAGCGATGCCCACATCAAGGCCGCCCTTTTGGGCTGTTCCCTCCACTTGATTATCAGGGGTGGCTACCTCGACCTGGGCACCTGGCAGGGGGTATTTTTGGCTGAGTTTGACGGGCCCCGCCCCCGTAAAGTCAAGGTCTGGATCGATGATAAGAAATAGGTTTTTTTACCGGTTATGCTGTAGGGTTTGCAGTAGGATTATTTGTGGGTTATTTAAGAGGGTTCTAGTATTGTTGTAAATAATAACTGGTTGCCATAATTAAGGCAGTCCGATCAAATTTATAAGAGGGTTAAGAATTTTGTTAAACCGGAAGGGAGGCGGACATGGATCAATTGGAAGATAGGATTATAAGAATTGCCGATTTACTGGAGCAAAGCAGCCATACGGTGGTGTTGACCGGGGCGGGTGCTTCGACAGACAGCGGGATTCCTGATTTCCGCAGCCCCGTTGACGGTCTGTGGACGGTGGTTGATCCTGAGCTTTTTACCATCCAGGGTTTCAGGGCCAACCCGGAGGCATTCTACAGGGCCGGTGCACCTTTTTTTCGCCAGATCGCACGGGCCGAACCGAACCCCACCCATACCGGACTGGGCGAGCTGGAGAAACGGGGGCTGGTGAAAGCGGTTATTACCCAGAATGTGGACGGCTTGCACCAGAAGGGTGGTTCCAAAAGGGTGCTTGAGATCCACGGCACCCTGAGCACTGCCAGCTGCAGCCACTGCGGCCGGCGGGTGCCGATTGAAGAGGGGCTAAAAGATGTGGAGGAAGGGGTGCTGCCCCCGCTTTGCTCGGAGTGCGGTGAAATGATGAGGCCGGACGTAGTCTTATTTGGAGAGCAGCTTGCGCCAGACTACGTTGAAGCCCTTGAAGAAGCCCACAGGGCTGACCTGATGATGATTGTCGGCTCGAGCATGGAAGTGGCTCCGGCCAACCAGCTCCCCTCGTTTTGCGAGAACCTGGTTGTTATCAACCGAACCCACACTTTTTACGATAAAAAGGCCCTGGTGGCGGTCAGTGAAAACACCTCCTATGTTATGAAACTGCTCCTGGAAGAGCTGGACGGGAGGAAAAAGGATTGAGATTCGGAGTGCACATGCCCCAGAAGGGCGGCTTTAAAAAAAATGTAGAAAGGGTGGCCGGCCTGGACTGCCAGAGTATCCAGATTTTCCCCGGTAACCCGACCGGCTGGAAAATGGGCAAGCTTGATGAAAAAGATATCGCCAAAAGGGCCGCCCTGCTTGATGAGAATAGCATCAAACCGCTGGTGGTGCACAGCGCTTACCTGATTAACCTGGCATCTACCAGTGCAGAGTTCCTGGCCAGGTCCAGGACCCTGCTTCAGCAGACCATGGAAAGGGCCGGGGCCTACCGCTCCCCTTACGTGATCCTGCACACGGGGAACCACGGCGGGCAGGGAGCAGATAATGGCCTGAATCAAATTGTCAGGGTGATTAAAGAAGATATGGCCGGCTGGCCTGCTGAAGTTAAGCTGCTTCTGGAAAACACGGCCGGAAGCGGCACCGCCCTGGGGGCGAGGTTTGAAGAGCTGGCCGAGATCTTAAGCTATTTTCCAAAGCATGCCCTGGGGATTTGTTTTGACACCGCCCACGCCTGGGCTGCCGGCTACGATTTAAGCAGTACAAAAGGAGTGAAAGAAACCCTGGCCCGCTTTGATGCCTTCGTGGGCCTGGCTAATCTTTATGTCATCCATGTTAACGACACCTATGTTGAACTCGGCTCAAAAGTTGATCGCCACGACCATATCGGGGAAGGCAGGATCGGGCGGGAAGGTTTCGCCGCCTTCCTTAATTACGGCTGGCCGGAGGATATTCCGGTGATTCTTGAAACCCCGGAAAACGGGACTGAATGGGACCGGACCAATTTAGAAACTCTTCGCGATTTAGCAGGCAGCTAAATTATTGGCGGCTGCCGGATCCCGGGTCCGCGGTTTTAGCCCTGATGATTTGAATATATGCTCTCCATCTATAAGGGAGCATACGCTTCTTTAATGAAGATTTTATGAAGGATTTAATGGAAGCGGCCGGTAGCGGGTAGTTAATGATCTGCTTTTTAAGGCGGAAGTATTATACCCCCTCTTTTTTGGTCGGCCAGTTTGAGCCGGCCGGCTGCAGGTTGGGGCTCAGTTTTAATATAAACGAATTAACAGGTGGAGGAAATGTCTTGGCCAAGAAAAAGACCCTGTTTTGCTGCAGCGGCTGCGGTTACGAGTCGCACAAATGGTTGGGGCGCTGCCCGGGCTGCGGAGAGTGGAACAGCATGAGCGAGTTTGCTCCAGCCCCGCAAAAGAAAAGCTCAGTCCAGGCGGTGCAGACGAGAGTGGTCCCTTTGGGTGAGATTCAGCCGGTAGATGAGGAGCGCAGTGTGACCGGCATCTCTGAATTTGACCGGGTCCTGGGCGGCGGGGTGGTTTCCGGCTCAGTGGTCCTGCTCGGCGGCGATCCCGGCATCGGCAAATCGACCCTGCTTTTGCAGGCGGCAGCCAGGCTGGCCGGCAGCAAGAACGTTTTTTATGCCAGTGGTGAAGAGTCCCTGCACCAGGTTAAAATGCGCGCCCGGCGCCTGGGTATAAAGGAAAGTTTTTTTACGGCTGCGGTTACCGACCTGGATGATTTGCTTCAAAACACGAAGTCTATTAAGCCGGCAGTGCTGGTGGTCGACTCGGTGCAGTCCATTTACCGCAGTGAACTGGAAGGGGTGCCGGGCAGTGTCAGCCAGGTGCGCGAGGTGGCGGCCGAGCTGATCCGCCTGGCCAAGGACAACAACATTGCTGTATTTTTAGTGGGCCATGTTACTAAGGAGGGGACGATGGCCGGTCCCAGGTTGCTTGAGCACATGGTCGACTGCGTGCTCTACTTAGAGGGCGATCGCTACCACAGCTTCCGGATCCTGCGGGGCGTAAAGAATCGCTTCGGTTCGACCAACGAAATCGGCGTCTTCATGATGGAAAACGAGGGCATGGTTGAGGTGACCAACCCTTCCCACCTGTTTCTAAACCAGCGTCGGGAGCAATCTGCAGGAGCGGTGGTTACCGCCAGCATGGAAGGGACCCGGCCGCTTTTGGTTGAAATCCAGTCCCTGGTGGCCCCGACCAGCTATCCTACACCGAAGCGCACTTCGGCCGGGATTGATTTAAACCGGGTCGCACTGGTTTTGGCGGTACTGGAGAAACATGCCGGGATCTCTTTTTTCGGGCTGGACACTTTTGTCAATGTAGTCGGCGGGGTCCGGCTTTACGAGACGGCTGGTGATGTGGCCCTGGCCCTGAGCCTGGCTTCAAGCTTGAAGGGCAAACCGCTTAACGGAGATACCGTGGCCGTCGGTGAAGTGGGCCTGACGGGGGAAATCCGCCCGGTAAGCCGGATCCGGCAGCGGCTGAACGAGGCCAGGAAACTCGGTTTTAAGCGCTTAATATTGCCGGAAGCCAACCGGGCTGAACTTAAAGAGAACAGTGGTGAATTTCGCGGTTTGCAGTTAGTCGGTATTGATACAATTAAAGAAGCGGTCGGGGTGGCCCTTTTGTAGACAGGTTTCCCGTCCGCTTTAAAATATTTATGGGTAATGGTTTTCCTTTGAAATTAAACCAGGCGCAGCGTCTTCAATGACAGTTAAAGTGCATATTTCCATGTCCGGTCCACGGTTGTCGTTTAGAACCCGGGCTTGAGCCCGGGTTCCAATTTAGAGGGTGGTCCTGGCCGATGTGACCATGCTGAAACACCCCGCGTTTTCCATAATTAAAAAGCCGCTTTTGCGGCTGGGACAAATTTTACGCCTATCAGGAGAGCAGGAAATGACCGAGGGGGCTGATCCGGTTTTGTTCCAGCCCAAACAGGTCTTCCAGTTCAAAGTCCAGGGTGTTACACAGGGCTGTCAGGTAGAATAGATGCTTGCCGATTTCTTCGGCAATAACTTCCCGGCAGTGCTCGCATAACTCTCCCTTGATATGTGAGTCCATATGCTTGCCGCAGTCCTTGAGCGATTCAGTTTTAGGATATTCTTTTTTATTGGCGTTGATCGAGATACAGCCGCAGTCGGTAACGGTTTTGATAATGCTGCGGTTGACCCGGGCAGTTGACTCCTGGTATTTAGACAAACAGTCAAGAATACTGCGATGGCGGATTAACACTTCCGACACCAGATCCTGGAAATTCCCGACAACCTCGTTGTCTTTCATTTTACAGTCACCTCTTTTTTTGTGGTGGGCCGTGTTTACGTAATTATACTTTTTTTTTCGGGATAATGTCAACTAGAGCCTGTAC
>PUKV01000260.1 GCA_003550645.1 Syntrophomonadaceae bacterium
CGTTGAGACTTAAAGAGCCCCTTGATTGCTGGAAAGTAGTCGTGGTGGTAAACACTGTTGACGAAGCCCTGGCCCTTTTGGAGTTTTACCAGGATCAGCATTTCCCGGTAAATGAAACAGTGCGGGGGCGGCTGGGCACAAGAGATAGTGAAATGCCAAATATTGCAATTATATTTCAGCTGCACATGGAAAAAGAGCGCGATAAACTGGTAAAAGATCTTAATAATATTGCCGGAAAAGTAACCGGTAACTATAAGATTTTTGTCGAGCGCGGTTGTCGGGATATATTAGTCCCCCTCTGCGGCGAGTGGGATCAGTGGGAAGAAATCACCTCCATCGAAGATGCTTCTGCCGTGCCCGTGATCAAAGAAAAAGTGGGCAAACTATTAAGGGGTGAATTTTAAAACCTTGTTTAGGTGTTTTTGCCCAGGCTAACCATAACACTATCCGGTGACTGGTAAAAATGGCAAGCGGCAACTACTGTGGTCAATCTGCAGGTGGTCCTGTTGATGCGTGACAAAGTAAATTAAGTAGTTAAAAGGTGATAACTAAAACGGCTCACGCGCTATTGGCTGTGAGCCGTTTTTTTGGCCCATTGATCTAAAACATTGTTTGAAACCTTATTGATTATTTTACCACCCAGTTCCTTTGAAATTGAACCAGCGCGGGGCAGCCGTATGGCCTATTCTTCGATTTCTACCTCTCTTTCCAGCATCCCTTCTGTAAGGCACATATAAGTATCTTGGTTAATCATAGCAGTCTATATTCTTTTTGTTCATTATTTATCGCAGCTTAATACCCTGCATTAAACCACGAGCAATAACCTCTGTGGTACCACTTTTTGTCTTAGCGACCGGTTCTTTTGGTTTTTTAGTCCAAATCGATTCCTGACGGGTTTGTAGAATTATTATGTTGTGGGGAAAAGTCAGGTCTTCATCAATAGCCCATTCAATGTCCTGGGCAACGCCGTAATGTTTTTCGATGCGCTTACCAATCTGCGCCAACTCCAGGATTTCCTCATCACAGAGGCAGGCAGCGCTGCGCTTTTCAGGCGCCACATCCCTGGTGATTACATGACCCTGCGGACCACGCACCAGTTCAACTGCTTTATCACAAATTGTCTTTTCTTTTATTTCAAGGGTGATTTTATCGATTACAAATTTGTCTGGAGTAACCTGCCCGCTGACCAGGCTTTCACCGAGCCCCCAGCTGCCTTCAATAAAGATGCGGGAAGGATCGCCGTTGACCGGATCAAGGGTGAACATGACACCGGAACTTCTGGCGTTAGCCATTTTCAATACAGCCACGCCAATCGGAGAACTTTCAACGGCCATGTTGCGTTGTAAACGGTAGGCCATTGAGCGGGCATTAAATGAACTGGCCCACACCTTGACAATGTTTTGCAATAAATCGTCATAACCGCTAATATTCAAGAATGTATCGAATTGACCGGGCATGCTGACCGGACCGCTGGACCGCACCGCCACTGGAGTATCCACACACCCGCAGATGCCGCATAATTGATCATAGTAAAGAGCAATACTTTCCTTTAGCTCTGCTGGCATTTCTTTGTTCATAATTACATCGTTTATAATGTATGAACTGACTTCTTCACACTTATTTATATCATTCTTTAATTCATGCTCATGTTTATCCAGTGTGTTAAGGATGATTTTTTTAGCACCGCTTGCCTGTAAAAAAGTTTCATATGCTTTGAGGGTTAAAGCAAACCCCGGCGGGACCGGCAATTTAGCCTGCAACATCTCGCCTAGGTGACAGCATTTCTTGCCGGCAACCATCGGATCATCTTTGTTCAATTCCTGCAGCCATATAACATAGCATTGATCTTTATTCAGGTCTTTACTCATTTATTAACCCTCCTTTCATCCAGCATTTAGCAACAAAGACAGGGCTTACTTCAACAAGGTGATTAATCCCTTATCGCCGTCAACTCTTAACTTTTGCCCGGTCTTAATCGTGCTTGAAGCGAGGCCTGTACCGACAACAGCCGGCAAGCCGTATTCACGGCAGACAATCGCGGCATGAGACATGATTCCCCCGACATCAGTAATGGCTGCCCCAATTTTATTGAATACAGGAGTCCAGCTTGGTGAGGTTGTAGTAGCAACCAGGATCTCGCCATCTTCTAATTCGTGAAGCTGCTCCGGACTTTTGATCACACGGGCATAACCTTCAATAGAACCGGCTGAGGCTGGAAACCCTTTCAGCTCTGTCATCTTATCCGGTTCAATGCCGCTGGCATCGAGCCACTGGTTCACCGACTCAGTAGTAATACCCCAGAGCATGATGGTGAACGGCTCGTTAACTACTTCGGGTGTTTGGCCGACAGCCGGTGGAGGGCTAAATTGACGAAACTTATTAATAACATCTTTGCGCCAGTCAATTTCTGCCCGCCAGTAAGAAGGCCCACGCGGTTTTACACCCGTCGCCCAGGAAGTAACCAGGTCATAAAGCGCCTGTTCCAATTCGAAACGATTAAGATACCAGATTTCCTCGACATCCCTGAAGAAACCGTGGTTGACAAATATTTTTCCAAGATCCCGCATCTTGTTCCAAAAAACACCATGGAACCAGTGCTCAATATAGAAATTATGATCCTCAACGTAGGGGAAACAGGTTTGCGCTACTGACAGCAATTGTTGAAACTGGGCCCTGTCGTCCTCGTTTTCGATTAACGCTGTATATTCATTTACTAGATTCTCCTTGGTTTCCTTGACCTGCTCCACGGGGCGGTCAATGCTTTCTCCTTTTTCAAGCATATCGATATAATTTTTTATGTTGTTGAAAGGAATCTCTATTTTATCATACCAGGTCCAGTGATCATGGTACCATCCTGTTCCCGTAGACATATAAAACCAGGGGTACTTGGCATCCTCAAAAGCTTTAACCCATTCCTGCCCTTTTTCATTTTCCTGCAAAGCAGCAAGGGCATCGTCCAACCTTTCAGCTTTTTTAACCTGATCCTGGACTCCAAGCTTAAGCGCCAGTTTGGCCAGTTCCCTCAAATTTTCATCGGGCTTAAAGAGAATTACATCAACCCCGCCGACCATTTTAGAAAGCGTGCGATCATCCATGCCGGGGAATATCTTCTTGCAAAAATCAGCAAGGATAACATAAGCGGCATAGCCCAGGTTGAGAAATTCAAAGTGATACTGCCATGCTTCCAGGCCATAGTTTATAAGCTCGTTATACTTTCTCACCAGTTCGAAGCCACTACTCCTGCCTACACCTTCAAAAACCACCGATTCATTTTCCAACTGGGGCAGGTCTTCCATCGTCATGTTTTCAACATTTTTAATTAACTCATTCACTTTATCTTTCCACTTCTCGTAAAGATCGTCCCAGTTTTCGTAATAATAGCCTGCTCTTTTCATGAAATCGGCCACTCGCTGCTCAACAACCTTGGGATCATCGATGCCAACCGGAGAAATGTAAAGGTAACCGTTAATTATACGGTGATCAATGCCCATGGATGCAGGAATAGAAAAGATCCGGCTGTTGTTTTGCGAAAGGGCCATGTACCATGCTTCATCCCAGAGCAGGTCAAAAGGATACATGGGTTCAGGATAATGAAGCCCGTCATAATACCAGAATGCCTTGTTCTCATACTCTTGCATCTCTTTATCTTCGGTGGTAAAGGTATAATAATAGGGATACATGCGCTCCCATCCTTCAGTACCCGGGACAGCAGGAACCTCATGCGGGCTTAAAAAGCTTCGCTTCTCAGTCATTTTTATCCCCTTCCTTAATTTTAATTTACTGAAGAGCCACCAGAGCGAAAGCTATTTTGTCATCAAAAGTAATTTTTCCACAGGTGATGACAAAAAAAGATAAGAGACTTTCCGGTAACTAAAATATAGATGCAAAACTACAATGGATAAGTTTTCCCCTCCTTTTACGCGCTTAATAGGCTTTGCAGGCTAGCCGTCAGATAAATCACAGTTGGTGATTCGCAAAGCAAGTTGCAATTGCAAGCAGGTCTCTGCATCTTTGAGATCAAGGCCTGTAATCTCCTGAATTCTGCGCAGCCTGTATTTGACCGTGCTCGGATTAAGGTAGCCTTCTCGAGCAGCCTTCAGCACGTTACCGTTGTTCTTAAAAAAGAGGCTTAATGTTTTGACCAGCTGTGTTTTGTGCTCTTGATCATAGACAATGAGGGGACCAATTGTTCTCTTGGCGAATTCTGCAAAATTATGGGGGTTGATTTCGATCAGTGAGAAGATACCCAGATTATTATAGGACACTACCCTGTTCTTTAAATTTAACGACTTCATAATATCCAGGGAGGTAACAGCATTACGATATGATATAAAACAGTCTTCCAGCTTTTCACACATCGTGCCGATTGTGACCCACCAGGAACCTCCGCGCAGTAAATTCGATAATCGTTTTTTTAATTGCCGAACAAGTGTCTTAACTTCAATTTCCTCTTTGTTTTTGTTCAAAGATAGAATTATTAATATGTGGTTATTTTTTGTGATCACCGTGCTGCTGGGATAAGCATCGATACAAAAATCTCTAATTTCCTGTAGCAATTCGGGCCTGCTGCGATCTGTTCGCTCCGGAGCAACCTCAACTGTTATCACCAGGTATTTGTTTTTCAAATTAAAACCAAGTTGTAAAGCACGATGGTACATCCATTCTGTGGACTCATAATTCCGATCTAAAACATGCTCCAGAAAAGTCTCTTTTAACCTTTTGGTTTGTTCCACGGCAGCCCTTTGCTTGAGAATTTCCAGGGCAAGTATCGTAGCCCCCTGTTCCATAGCCACTTTGTCCAGCTGCTTGATGGTTCTCTGCACGAAAATAGTAGAGATTAGACCTAAAAATTGTTGCCCGGCCACAATGGGCAAGGTATACTGTCGTGTATCAACATCAGAAAACAGTTCCACAGTTTTTCTTTCCTGGAAGAGTTCAAAAACCTGACGTTCGTACTGCTTCTCTTTAACCAGCTCCTTTCCACTGATAATTTTTTTGTCGGTTTTGCGCCTTGTCGAAGCCTTTACGCTGAAGTTATGATCTTCAACCTGAACTGGTGAACCGATAAAAGCAGTTAGTGTTTCACAAATTGCCTCAATTCCCTTACCTTGAAGCACCAGTCCTGTTAATTGGTGATGCATCTCCAGAGATTTTTCAAGGATGATATGCTGCTTTCTTAGCTTTTTATTAACCAGTTCCAGCTCGTCAACTTTAGCCTGCAACTCTTTATCAATTTTTTCGTAGAGCCTGGAGTTTTCAAGGGCAATGCCCAGCTGGGAACCGAGGATCATTAACAACTCCTGGTCATCCTGGCTGAATGAAGCTCCTTCGCTTTTATTTGCCATCAGTAAGGCTCCGATAATTCTTCTGTTGGCAAATAATGGTATGCCGAGGAGGCTTTTCTTGATTGTATAGAATCCATATAAATCATCGAGATTATTGCGGGAGGAGTTCCTGTTGATTATTTCTCCTGTTTGCAAAATGATCTCAATTGCTCCCTGGGGCTTTTGTACTATTTCTTCTATTGATTTTTCTTTTTGCTCATCTGACAAGGTATAATGCTTAATAGTTTTTAAACCGTTATCTTTAACTTCTTCCAGCGCCAGCATGCCGGCTTCGGCTGATACCAGCTTTTTTGCATACTTGATTATCTTTAAAGGTAGGTTTTCGCTGTTTAACTGCGAGTTTAATATGACCGATGCTTCATTTAAAACGCGCCATTGAATAACGCGTTTCCTTTCTTTTAACAGCTCGTTACGCAGTTCTTCCGGAGTAAAGCGCTCCAACATATGAGGTTCATCAAAATGTTGATGATCATCTGTTTCCGCTTTGCCCTGTTGAACAACATTTCTATCAGGGCAGGGGTAATTGATGATTTTTTGATTTTTCTTTTTGTTGTTGGGCATGGCTCTGTCACTTTCTTTCCGCTGACGAGGTAGATAGTTGCTATAATTGAGACTAGAGTGAAGAAAGAGTTTTGTAGCAAGATTATAAATATTTCCTTTCGTTATAAAGTTAACTCAACTCTATTTTGCTGTCAATAACTAATTTAGGGGAAAGGTTCCACAGCTGATTTATCCACTTTGGACAAACATATTCATAACGCTGAATAAGAAAGGTTCCTAATTGATATTTTTCCAGCTTGAGATGCAAAAATGGGTTGCCTGATTATTCCCTGAACAGAAGGTTTCATTGAGCTAGTTTAACCAATATGGTAAGTACTATTGCAAATTTTTCACCAATTTAGTTATTGACAAATACTGAATTGCTAGGTTATTTTTTAGCTAAAGTCACAGTTAAAGGAATATGGTTCCCACTTATTTAATGCATCTTATTTTGTACCACAGACCTAAACCGGATAAGCCGGTGCCATATAAGCTGGATTTCAAAATGACCCCTAACATACCTAATTTAAACAGGCATTTTAGGGGTTAATTGAAAAATTGCCAATTTTACGCAGGGTTTCATATTTAAGAGCTCATTGATAAATATGGTTCTAAACTTATATATCTTTACTGTAAGCTACTTTTTTAGGGGAAGAGGTGAATAATTGATCGCTGGCTTGATTCTGCTACTTCGCAACTGTAAATTTTCTTAATATTTTTGAAAGGGGAGGTTTTTGGATTGGACTTACGGGGTTTTATCCAGTGTTGTGAACAAATTGGGGAGCTAAAAAGGATCAAGGCAGAGGTGGATTGGGACCTGGAAATATCGCATATTTCAAAACTTAACGAGGAAAAGGGCGGTCCGGCTCTTGTTTTTGAAAATGTGAAAGGGTATAGTTCACCTGTTTTAAC
>PUKV01000229.1 GCA_003550645.1 Syntrophomonadaceae bacterium
AGTGCCCGGTCCGATTCTTTGATAGAAGTGTAAAGCCACAAGTCTGTGAGGCTGATGGTGTGGAGGTTTTCAATAATAAAATCATAATTGGGATGGGGGTGGTTATATTCAAGAAAAAGTTCCTCGGTCCGCTTATTGATACCCCAGTAGGAAGAGGACAAAGAAACGAACCAGCTGTGTTCCGCGGGGAGCTCAATCTGCTCATGCTTTGTTTGGGCCAGGTTGACTTCCAGGGCCCCTGATTTAAAACCGGCTTCCATATGCTCACCTCAAAAAACAGTATTCATCTACTCATAGTATATCATTATTAAACTTATTATGTAGAGCATATTTGTTCCTTGTTCAAACAGGTTAATGCTTTTGGAGCCATCACCCTGCTGGTGAACCTGACCATCTCAATATTTTACTAGGTCCAGGAAAATATCAACCAGGTGAGGATCAAACTGTGTTCCGGCGCATCTTTTTAATTCAGCTACCGCTTCTTCTTTGTTCATTGCTTTTCTGTAAGGACGATCGCTGATCATGGCATCAAAAGCATCAACGATGGCCAAAATCCTGCATTCTACAGGGATAGCTTTTCCTTTTAATCCCGACGGATACCCGCTGCCGTCCCAACGTTCGTGGTGGTGAAGAATTAAGTCGGCAATACCATGCAGGTCGGTTGAAGCTGCCGCAATGCGGTGCCCTTTCTCTGTATGGGTGCGCATAATCTTCCATTCTTCTTTATTTAGGGGGCCTTCCTTAAACAATATTTGATCGGGGATGCCGACTTTTCCAAGATCGTGTACCTGGGCCAGGAGGGTTAAATCTGAAAGCTGTTTGGAGGAAAGGTTTATTCTTTCACCAACTTTCCGGCACAGCTCTTCTAACCTGCTGGCATGTCCCTCGGTGATAAAATCCCTTTCCCCAAGGGCAGCCATTAGTGATTTTATAATCTGTGATTTAGCTCCTGCTCCTTTATGCAATTTGTCCCTGTACATTAAATCGTCGGCTTCCTTATAAGTTTCCCACAGCGTTTGTTCGGGACTATCAAGTGTAGCAGTCCCGAGGGATATGCTGAGCGGCAGGTGATAATTATCCCCGTTATATTCATGTACCTGGTCCATGATGCGCGTCCCAATTTCTTCTCCAATTTTAACCCCGGTATTAGGCAATATAGCCACAAATTCATCACCGCCTACCCGGGCCAGGATGTCGGAAGCCCGGAGGCACTGTTTTAACAGGTTGCCGCAGGCTACAAGTAGCCGATCACCACTGTCATGACCCAATGTGTCATTGATCAATTTCAGGCCATCGAGATCACATACAATAATGGTGATGGGATAATCCCTGCTCTCATTGAGGCGGTTAAGTTCATTGTCAAAATAAGCCCGGTTATAGAGGCCGGTCAACTGATCATGCAGGCTTAAGTATTTAAGCTTGTCTTCATAAATCTTCCGGTCGGTTATATCCCTGATTGTCTCAATACCCCCCACAGGATTACCGGATGTACCGTATAAAACCGAAGCAGCACCCCACAAATATGCACCTTTACCGCCATAAAGATTACCGGCATATGCTTCCCCGTAAAGGGTATCGCCTTCGCGGTGGATATAACTATACTGCCTGTATCCCTCTTGATCCGATGCACGAACCAGGTCAATTAATAGAGGCCTTCTTTTGCCATACAGAGGCACTGCATATTCATAATTGCCTTTACCGATCATTTTATTCTTACTGATACCGGTCATCTCTTCAATGGCCCGGTTCCAGGCTATAATCATACCTTCGTTATCAATAACAAATGTGGCATCCGGTAAGAATTCAATAATCTCTGCCAGGCGGCGGTGCGCTTCTTCAAGCTCCTTTTCTGCCCGTTTTCTAGCGGTAACATCGCGAACAACCCCGCAGAAACCGATCGGCTGCCCCTTGTCATCCCGGCGCAAAGTTATAGAGACCTCAACAAAAATTTTCTGTCCATCCCCTCTTTTAATGGGGATGTTTGCCGCTTTTTCCGGAATACCGGTCCTAAATACCCGGTTATATGGCTCAAAAACTATGCGTGGATCACTATATAACATTCGATAACTATTTCCCATTAGCTCATCTGGAGAATAACCCATTAATGAGCAAAATGAATTATTAAAAAAAGTTAAGTTTCCCGCTAAATCAACTTCATAATACCCTTCTTCCATTGTTGCAAGGATTTCACGGTATTTTTGCTCCGAATCCTGCAGTGCCTTCTCCGCCCGCTGCCTGGAAATAGCGTTGGAAATGATTTCAGCAACCACCCTTAAAAGGGCGATCTGCTCTTTTGTCCATTCTTGATTATCCCGTACGGATCCAAATGTAAGGACCCGTCGCAATTTACCCTCTCTCTTGACGCCCACAGCAAAGACCGACTTTAGCTTATGCTGCTGAAAAAACCGCCGCTCCCTGAAAGCCTCTTCCGGCATCCTATCCAGATCATGAATATACATAATTCCTTCCTCGAGCAGCTTGCGAGTCCACCAGGGTCTCGAACTGGTGTCCATCCCTTCCAGCGATTCTTTTGGGGAATCAATCCCTTCGGCGCCCCATTCATAAACCCGCTCAACCAGATTGCCGTCTTCAGACATATGAAAAATATAACTCCGGTCGGCCTGGATAAATTCACCGCATAACTTAAGAACCTGGTTTATTTTTTCTTCCAGCTCGCCGGGAGCCACATTTACCAGGGTAGCTGAAACATCTGCCACCAGTTTTTCAAATTTAAGCTGAAACTGCAGGGCCTGAACCACTTCTTTATGTTCAGTAATGTCGATAACAGAAATAAAACCGGCCGGTTTGCCCCTGTACAGTGTTGTCGCCCCGGTCAAGTTAACCCACTTTTCCTTACCACCCCTGGTAATAATTTTAAAATCATAGCTCTGAGGGGCCTGCTTGCCGGATTGCCTCATTTTCCCCCTGCTGCGAACCATTTCACGATAATCCGGATGGATTAATTCCCAAAAGCGCATCCGAAAAAGTTCTTCTTCGCTGTATTCTGAAATATATTGCCCGGCAGGGTTGGTATACACATAATAATCATCCTGGTAGATCATAATTGCCACGGGAGAATTTTCAGCCAAAGCCCTGAATTTTTCTTCGCTTTCTTTTAGCTCCTGCTCAGCCTTTCTACGTTCAGTGACATCGGTAATCAAAACAATGTTTAATTCTGCAAGCGAGGTAAGCCGAAATTCTGTGTAACATTTTGTCCCATCCTTACAGGTTACGTAATACTCAAGCGGCCCGGCCTCTTTACCTTCTTCTATTGCTTTTTTATATGCTTTAGCCCATTCCCGACCAACTAATTCCCTTTCAACCGGGTCCGGGTAGGCCAGAGGCCACCACTCATTAATCGAA
Organism: Syntrophomonadaceae bacterium; assembly: GCA_003550645.1. Classification (GTDB taxonomy): domain Bacteria; phylum Bacillota; class Dethiobacteria; order DTU022; family DTU022; genus B1SED10-74M. The sequence continues at coordinate 3,364 of PUKV01000229.1, forward strand.
GGTATATCATCTATTGTATAACCGTACATATCAGTAAATTTTTGATTGGCATAAATTGTATTTTGTTCCCGGTCAGTTATGACAATCCCCACCGGGGCCACTTCAACCATAAACTGGAAATGCTCCTCACTTAGGTTATCTATCGCCAGTGGCTTTTTTTTAGGCTCCGGTGTCAAAAACAGCACCCCTTTCAAACAGAAACCTGGTTGTTTATATAATAATTAATGCTCAACCGGACTGCTTTTTGTAAAAGAGACATTGTACTAAAGCGGTTGTAATGGTCAGCGAGACTAGAATTGCAGCAGGTCGGCCTGCATGGAGGCAGGCTGCCGAGGCCTGAACCATAGATAGCGAATAGCCAGAACAACCAAAGCAAAAACCTGCAGCTGAGTCGTTGCCACTGCCCGCAGGGAGCTGTCAACAATCCAAAATGCAGCACGGCTGAGATACATGTAATTAATTATTTTATTTCTTTCAATAATTCTTTAATCCTTCAAAAAAATATATATCATAAAAAAATCTGCTTCACAACTACCAGGCTATAGATAATTTCGAACATCCCTTAAAGCATAGCTTTAAAGCCAAAAGAAAAACGATGGAACCGTCCCCGCGGCTTATAGCAAAGAAGCTGCCTCCCGATCGACAACTACCATAACCTCCCTGTGCAGCTGCAACAGAGAAGCGGGTGTCTCTGTAGATATAAGGCCGCTAAAAGAACTGCGAACAGCTTTCGCCTTGTTTTTCCCGCTGGCCAGGAGTATCACTTTTCTTGCCCCCATTATTGACCCCATACCCATGGTAATCGCTTTCCCGGGCACTTCATCCACAGTATTAAAGAAGCGGCTGTTGGCTTCAATGGTTTCTTCTGCCAGTTCCACCAGGTGAGTGGTGGTGCGCAAATGGGAGGCCGGCTCATTAAATCCAACATGCCCGTTTACTCCAATCCCCAGGACCTGTAAATCAATGCCCCCGGCCTGTTTAATCTTATTTTCGAATTCAGCGCAAACCACAGCGGGGTCATCATTGCTGCTGCAATAGGGGATGCTGGTGTTATTCGGCTTGATATTGACATGGTCAAATAAATGCTTATTCATGTACTGGTGGTAGCTCTGGGGATGTTCCGGTGCCAGGCCTACGTATTCATCCAGGTTAAAGGTTTTAACGGAATTAAAATCGATTGCTCCTTCCCTGTAGATTTCTACCAGGCGGGCATACATCCCTTCCGGGGTTGAACCTGTAGCCAGACCTAGAACAGCAGCTTGCTTACTTTGCACTAACCCGGCAACTGTGTTTGCCGCTATTTCGCTCATTTCACTGTAATTATCGACGATTTTTAAGTCCATTAAACCCCCACCTTCGCTAAAAAATTTCTTCCTTCTCTTCGGTGGTATAAAAAAGTGACATCAATTCCTCGGTAACCTCGGAATCCCGGGCCCTGGATAAAATTTTCTCAGCTTCAGCACGCTCCCGGACAGCTTTTTTCTCCATTTGCTCAAGTTTATCACCAATACCGAATTCGTCCAGCATCTCCTTGATCCGGTTAAACAAATGCTCGCTCCCGCCCAGGTAGAGTCCTTCGTGAAGTATTTTAGAAGCAACCATGTTTTTAAAACTGTCGAACCGGAGCTGTCCTTCCACAGAATCAATATTTTTGATAATATAGTCCAATTCCTCTTTAGTGACCGGGTTTATCAAGAGGCTATACTTTTCATCGTAAACAATCCTGTCAATTTCTTTCAAAGTTTTAGTGGGAAAATTATCTTCAACAATAATAAGATCCAGGTCAGAGCCTTTGACTAATTCTCCCGTGGAAACCTCGGGCCGGGGTTCTGAATGAGCCATGTGAAAAACCACATCCCCGGCAATGATAAAGGCAGCTTGATCTGTAAGCAGGTTGCCGTCAGGGGAATTCTCTATAATACGCAAGACGGTGTCACGGGCCAGGTTCATTTTTCTGCTGCTTATATCCGCTATTTCCCTGCGGAGATCACGAATCCGCGATTCTACAGCCGGCCTCTGTTTTTCCAGGCCCACAACAGTATAATTCAAAAACTCCCTCATTATCGAGGGAGATAAGCGGGCATAACCGTCAACTTTTTTGTCAAGCCGCAGGTACCTTTTGCTTGCCGTTAAGGTTATGAAACGATCACTAACAATACATTTTTTCCAGGCCCTGAAGATGTCAAGCCCGGTTTCTTTAACCAGCTCTTTTCCGGTTTGAGGACCTTTTTGGGCAAGAAGTTCTAAGATCTTCTCCATGACAATATTTTACCGTTACCCCCTGCCATGCTGATCTTCCATGTTATCCACCACATCCTGGCTTTGCCTGACCTTAATTATTTTCCCTCCGGGGTAATAGCCCCTGGCCGCAGCATTGGGGTAGAGCAGGGTATTTTTACCCAGCATGGTGCCGGGCGCAGTTACACTGTTACATCCGGTTTCTACACCATCACCAAGGATGGCACCAAATTTGCGCAAACCGGTTTCGTAAACCTGTCCTTCTATGTTCAAAACTACCGGAGAATCAATCATCTTCAGGTTGGCAAGCTTGGTCCCCGCTCCAAGGTTAACGGCTCCCAGGATGCTGTCCCCAATATAGGCAAAGTGACCTGCTTTACTGCCGTCCAGCATAGCCGATGCTTTTACCTCGGTAGTATGCCCAACTACACAGTCTTTTCCAACCAGGACATCCCCCCTGATATAGGCGCCCTGCCGGACCTCCGTACCATCACCGATCACAGCAGGCCCCTTGATCAAAGCTCCGGGCTCAATAATCACGTTCTTGCCAATTTGGATGAAATCATCCATCAAGAACGATCCCTCATATACAATACTGGCCCCATCCAAAACAGTGCCGTCTTTTTTTACCACCGCCTTCTTACCGCTCTCATCAATAACAAAACCCGATTCAATTACTTTGCCTTCATAGAGGGCCATGGTTTTAGCAACCATCGTCCCTCCCTTTCGGATACCTTTGATGTTGGGTTCCAGGTATTCTTTTATAAAAGCTTTAAGCCGCGGCAATGCTTCCCAAACATAATCTGTTCCGTTAAAAAGCCCTTTAAACTGATGCTTATCCAAACAAAAAAAATCACCGGCGCTTAACATTTTTAAAGCCCCCCTTTATATCACCCGCCCGGGCAAACCCGGAAATTGAGTTCCAAGCCGGATTATCATACCCGGTAAGTTTAGCACAGGGTCATTATATACAGGGAAGGGCAAAGTAGCAAGGGCAGTTCAGGTTTTCCCGGGAAATAATAGCGGCTGCTAACCGGCTGCTTCCCGGTAATCGTTCAAAAGCCTGGGGACCGTTTCAGAAGCATCTCCCCAGATGGTAAGTACATGGTCCTGCCCGTAAAGGGTATTGTCAACCCCCGAATACCCGGGCTTTTCATCAAGGTTGCAGACGATAACCGCCCTGG
>PUKV01000118.1 GCA_003550645.1 Syntrophomonadaceae bacterium
CCCCACCTGCTCCTTCACACCTGCCTCAAATCGTGGGTTGCATGTGAAAGCATGAACTTATTTTGTGACAGAATTAACTTGTTTTGTGAATGGTTTAACTTGCCTAAATCTATTGACAAATGTTTCGTGGCAGGCTATCATATAAACACAACAAAATACTACTAATATAATTTGTTTTATATCATTTACTCTAAAGCCTTTGAGGAGGTGATAAAAGAAAGCTTTCAAGGAAATACAGATACCGGCATGTAGTAAAAGAAAGACTATCCAGACTTAAAAAGGAGGACTTACGATGCCATATTTATTATTAGGTGGGTTATCATTATTCATGATTGGTATGCTCAATACCAGGTTGAAAATGGTTACTCCCGAAGATAAAGAAGAGATCACCGATGAATGCATAAAACACAAGTGCGATTACTTGAAGTATATAGAACATGGCAACTTCAACTTCTACTAATCCCTTCATAATCAGCCTGGAAAATTAAAGAAAATAGCCTCAACTATAAAATCAGGCGCTTATGGCTCCTCCCTAAAGGAGGCGGGGAGTCATTTTTACGTCTCCCTAAATGATTAAGATACCTAAAACAATATATCCTATTATTTATATAAATAAACTACAGTATACCTATTGACAAGATAATATTATACTATTACTATAGATTTAATAACATTATGTTAGGAGTGTTTATTATGGAAGAAAGTATTAATTACAGTGCTGAGGATGTTCAAGAAAACAAAGTTATTGCGGCTTTGTCTTATCTGGGCTTATTGGTCCTAATTCCCCTGCTGGCTAAAAAAGACAGCCCTTTTTGCCAGTTCCATGCTAAGCAAGGACTGGTCCTGCTGATAGCGTGGGTTTCCATTGGTATCATTGCCATAATACCAATCCTCGGATGGATAGTAAGTATTATTGGCTCTATAGTGCTTTTTATACTTTTTATCATGGGCCTTATAAACTCCCTGGGCGGTAAGTATAAGGAGCTGCCTCTAATCGGTCAGTACGGGGAGAAGTTTAACCTTTAAGCACTGAAAATCACCTATTGTATAAATACAAGCAAAAATCCGGTTAACCCTTTAATAACAGGCAAGTAGAATCAAGTTTCTGCTTGCCATATTTTTATGGTAATATAAAGTGTAATGATACTGAGAAGGAAAAAAGGAAGGAAAATAATCATGCCTGCCCTATTATTGGAAGAAATGACCTGGCCGGAAATAGAGTATGTCATAAATAACGGTTGCAAAACGGTGGTTATACCTTCAGGCTCTATAGAACAGCACGGCCCTCACCTGGCCCAAGTTGCAGATACCGCCATAGCCGAAGCTTCCGCAGTTGACCTGGCCAGGCGCCTCGGCAACACCCTGGTTGCCCCCGTCATTCGCCCGGGGCTTTCAGATCACCATTTAGCCCTGCCGGGAACACTATCGCTGAGACCGGAAGTTTTTACAGGCATAATCGAAGACTATGTTGCCTGTTATATAAAGCACGGCTTTGAAAATTTCATCCTGATTTCCTCGCACGGTGGCAACTTCAACATTCTCGAGGAAATAACCTCCAGTTTAAACAACAAGTACCCCAACAATAAATTCATAACCGGCCTGCCACTGCAAGAACTACTGGAGCTGCTTTCAGGCATGGAGGAAGAAGAGAATATGCCTGAGGGAACCTGCGGGGGACACGCTTGCGAATACGAAACTTCCGTGATGCTGCACCTTTTCCCAAAGCATGTCCGAATGGAAAAGGCCAGAAAAGGTTATGTCGGCAGGCCAACCCGGGAAATCCTGGACCGGATGCATGAAGGTGGAATAATCGCCGTTTCAAACATCGGGGTCCTGGGTAATCCCGAGCAAGCCAGTGCTGAGCGCGGTAAACGCTATTTTGAAAAAGAGCAGGAAGCACTTTATAAAACTGTGAAAAAGAAACTGAACAACATGTAAGCTGAGCATATCATCCAGGACAAACAGGCAGGGCGGCCTGATGGTGATTAAAACAGAACAAAGCCGCTTATTTTCACCCGGTTTAAAACCTAAACGTTGCCCGGCCGTACGTTTTTGATCAGTTATGGTTGCCGGTTATGCTTAATCATAGTTTTCACCTTTTCTCCAAGAACGCTCTCTGATGAAGATGTTTCAAAGTGAAGCCCTGTTTCCAGGGGGGCGTCTATGCCGGTATCAATACAGCGCTTGGATGCCTGGAGAGCATCAAATGACTGGGCAGCAATCTCTGCAGCCATCTGATCTACTTCCCTGTCCAGTTCTTCCACAGGATAGACATGGTTGACCAACCCGATTCGCAAGGCTTCTGTGGAATCAATTCGGCGGCCGGTAAAAATCAATTCTTTAGCCATGGCCGGGCCAACAAGCCGCGGCAGACGCTGCGTACCGCCGCAATCGGGCACCAAGCCGAAAGAAACTTCAGGAATAGAAAAAACTGCGCTATCTGAAGCAACCCTGATATCACAGGCCAGAGCCAATTCCAACCCTAAACCGATACAACCTCCTTTTATTGACGCAATAACCGGAACAGGCAGTTTGGCATACCTGGAAAAAACTCCACTCAAATAATGAAGGGCTTCGTAGCCACCGCGCAGGGTTTTGTCGCCGAGATTAATTCCTTCTGCCATGGCCTGCTTAATATCGAGACCTCCACAGAAAGATTTTCCTGCCCCGGTCAAAATCACTGCCTTGATCGATTGCTTCAGTTCAATTTCCTTGACCGCATCTTCCAGCGCCAACCACATCGGCCCGTCAAAAGCGTTTGCTTTATCAGGCCTGTTCAGGGTCACAACAGCAACATTATTTTCAACTTGCAGAAATACCCGCTGATTTTTCCTCATACTGATATCCTTTCCGAGTTTTAATAGTTCTTTTCACTGCCCTGGTTGGGGCAATCCCGTTATGTTCCAGTTAAAAGGCATCTATAAGAACAGCACGGAATAATAATACCAGAATTAAGAGGCCCGGTTAACCCCGAAACAATAAAAAAACCAACTGCCATAATTTTTTTCAATTTCCCTCAATCTCACCATATTATTTGCGTATAGTTCTGCTATAATATATATTTAGAGTAAATACTGATAAGGCAGTGGCATATTTGACCCGGCCACTACCTTTCTTTATGTTTATCTTGTTAAAAAGATCTGGCGCCTAATAGATCTTTTACATCAAAATAAAGTGAGCAGTTCACTCACAATCATTCAGGAGGTGTTTTTAATGGAACAAATTGGCGCATTTCTACCACTGATTCTACTGTTCGTCGTTTTTTATTTCTTGTTAATAAGGCCGCAGCAGAAACAGCAAAAACAGCGCAAGGAAATGATCAGCAACCTTAAGAAAGGCGACCGGGTGGTCACGATCGGAGGCATCCATGGGATTATCAAGGAAATTGACGAAACCAATATATCCCTGCGTGTAGCTGAAAATTTAAACCTTAAAATGTCCCGCGCCGCCGTGGATAGAGTCCTTCAAGAAGACGAGGAGTAAGTATCACTACTCTATATACAGTTAAAACCCTCCTTTGAGATACAACAGTGGTATCAAAACGGAGGGTTTTAACTAGTATAATTAATTCATAATTGTTTTTTCATCAATCGGACAGCAATACCGTATTTAACATATGCTTCATGATCTGGCAGCCTTTTCGAAGCAGGGTTAAAACCAGGGTTTTCAAAAAAATCAATCGACAACTTCATAGCCGGTATTTTTAATATTACCTTTAAGCTTTTCCAGGCTCACTTTATCCGCAGAATACTTAATTATGGCTTTTTGCTCATTAAAGCTGACCTTGGCTTCAACAACCCCCGGCAACTTGTTCAAGCTGTCTTCGACCCTCCGGGCACAATGATTGCAGCTCATTCCGGAGATATTGATAATGGCATTTTCATGTTCTGATTTGCTTCCAGCACTATTCATTAATCTCACCTCCCATTAGCTTGTTTAAGGACTTCACTATATATTATAGTTGTTACAACTCCGTCCTTCTTAAAAGTTGAGCATTGATGGCTACAATCACCGTGCTGGCCGACATTAAGATCGCGCCAACAGCCGGAGTAAGCAGGATCCCCCAGGCGGCAAGCACACCGGCGGCAAGGGGAATAGCAACAATGTTGTATCCCGCAGCCCACCATAAGTTCTGCACCATTTTTCCATAAGTGGCCCTGGAAAGGGTAATGATCCGGGGAATATCGCGGGGGTCGGATTTAACCAGGACTATGTGCCCTGCTTCCACAGCCACATCTGTACCGGCACCGATAGCAATTCCAATATCAGCTGTTGCCAGGGCGGGAGCATCATTCACTCCGTCTCCGACCATGGCTACTTTTTTTCCTTCAGCTTGCAGTTCCCGCACTTTTGATGCCTTATCTTCAGGTAAAACTTCCGCAAAAACAGTATCAATTCCCAGTTCACCAGCTACAGACTCGGCTACGGCCCTGGAATCCCCGGTCAGCATGGCCACTTCAATACCCCGCTTTTGAAGCTCTGAAATAACCGCCTTACTTTCCGGGCGGACAGCATCGGCAACTGTAAAAACAGAGATGGCCGTGCCATTACGGAGTAAATATATTGCCGCCCGGCCGAGTTCGGCCGCTTTTTCCGCTTCCTTAGAGAGCTCTGAAGGCACTTCTGCTTGTTCTACCTCTAAAAGAGCAGGGCCACCCATTTTATATTCAAATCTATCTACCTTTGCCATAACGCCCTTACCTTTGATAGTCCGGAAATCTTCAACCAGAGGAAAATCTATTCCCCTGTCTTCTGCAGTTTTTACAATACCACGCGCAATCGGATGTTCAGATTCTTTCTCCACCGCTGCTGCCAAACGCAGGGCCTCTTCTTCTGTTATCCCTTCCACAGTAGACATTTCTACCACCCGGAATTCACCCAGGGTCAGGGTTCCTGTTTTATCAAAAATGACTGTATCAAGATTGCGGGCTTCTTCAAGACCAAGCCTGTCCCTGACCAGGAGGCCGCCCAGCGCTCCCAGGGTGGTGGAAATAGCCACTACCAGGGGCACGGCAAGGCCAAGAGCATGGGGGCAGGCAATTACAAGGACTGTAACCACCCGAACAATAGTAAAATCAACCGGCATGCCGGCAAACTGCCATCCAATCAGGGTCAGCAAGGCAGCAAGAATCGCTGCGCCGGTCAAGAACTGGGCGGCGCGATCTGCCAGGTTCTGGGCCCTGGATTTGGATGACTGCGCCTCTGCAACCAGGCGCATGATACCCGATAGCTTTGTTTTTTCACCAGTCCCGGTAACTTCGATCCGAAGCGAACCTTCCCCGTTATTAGTTCCGGCAATTACTTCATCGCCTTCCACCTTTTTGACCGGGGCAGATTCACCCGTGATCATCGCCTCATTGACATCACTCTTACCTTTCCGCAGAATTCCATCTGCCGGTATATTCTCTCCCGGGCGAACCAAAACAATATCGCCTTCTTTTAGTTCACTAACCGGGACCACTTCTTCTTCTTGGCCACTCAAACGGGTAGCATTATCGGGCAGCAGTTTGGCCAATTCCTGCAAAGCGCCCTGGGCCTGGACAATGGAACGCATTTCAATCCAGTGGCCCAAAAGCATAATGGTTACAAGCGTAGCCAGTTCCCACCACAGCGATTCAGCCTGAATTAAACCTAGATCAACAATCCAGGAGAAAACAAATGCAACCGTGATCGCCAGTGAAATCAGGGTCATCATCCCGGGAAGCCTGTCCTTCAGCTCTCGCCAGGCACCCTGGACAAACACCCATCCGCCGTAGAAAAATATTATAGTTCCCAGCACAGGAGGAATCCAGTCTGACCCGGGAAATTCTAAGGCCTGATAACCAAAAAGATGCTGAATATGGGCAGACCAGTAAACTACCGGTAGAGTCATAATAAATGAGAGCCAGAACTTGTCCCGGAACATCTTTGGACTGTGGCCGGCATGCTTGTCATGGCCGCCATGCTCCGAGTGATTATGGCCACCATCGCCTGATCCGTTGACATTTTGATGTTGTTCATTATGTGTATTATTAATAATTCATCATCCTCCTCGTTAGAATTGATCTAAATTATCAGCAAGATACAGCAATCAACTTAAATCTTTTTTCTTTTCCTCAAATTCCTGTTTATCAATTTCTCCCCGGGCATACCGCTCTCTTAATACTTCCAGGGCTGTATTTACCCCGGGGGGAGAAGAATCCACCTCTCCCGTTTTCTGCACTGCTGCAACAACCGCCCAAACAATAAGGCCCAATACACCCGCCCATACAACAACCATTACAAGCATAAAGCCACCTCTCATCATCCCTGGCCACATAAAATCATGCATACGCCAGGGCCATCCGCCATAAATACCGCCAATAACAGCAGAAACTGTTACCAACACTGCTATCAAAACAACTACAACAACTACGCCTACTATAAGCGCTTTTTTTAAACTTTGATTCACTTAGCCTAAACCTCCTACATGGTGACATTGAAGCTTCATATTCCGCTAAAATCGAAGTTAACTACAACAACATGAAGTTGGCATTTAGCCAACAACAATACTATTATTCCTATTAATATTATATACTATCTTTCTGACCGGCACAACCGCATCTGTTTTTTTCAGCCATTAACCTTTAGCATTCAGCTTAATTTGCTGTGTTATCGTTGCAACGTTGCATGAATTTTGTACTTATTGGTGAAATAACCTGCATAATGATGAAACCCGGAGTTATGGCG
>PUKV01000137.1 GCA_003550645.1 Syntrophomonadaceae bacterium
CGGAGCAACCTGACCCTGGTGGATACCGATATTGGTGGTGAAACCTTGAAAATTGTTTGTGGGGCAAAAAATATGCAGGTCGGGGATAAGGTACCCACGGCCAGGCCTGGAGCAGAACTGCCCGGGGGCCGGATAATTGAAGAAGTCGATATTCACGGGGTTAATTCCCCGGGCATGATTTGTTCAGCACAGGAGTTGGGGCTTGAGTTAGGCTCAGAAGATGAAATTCTGATCCTGGACCAGGATGCGAAGATTGGCGAACCGGTTGATCAACTGCTTGGTTTTGGTGACCGGGTTATTGTCCTGGAGTTGACTCCTGACCGGCCCGATTGCCTGAGCATGATCGGCGTTGCCCATGAAACTGCTGCCTTAACCGGCAGTGAAGTGAAAATGCCCCGTCTTACACCCCCTGAAGAAGATCCGGCCCTGGAGGAATCATTAAAAGTATTTATTGCAGACAGCGATCTCTGCTCTCGTTATACAGCTCGTGCTATTGAAGATGTCGAAATCAGAAAGTCGCCCCTGTGGATGCAGATCAGGCTTTTAAAGGCCGGTATCCGCCCTATAAACAATATTGTAGATATTACTAATTACGTGATGTGGGAGTTTGGCCAACCCCTTCACGCTTTTGACCTGGATCTGCTAAAGAGCAACGAAATCCTGGTCAGGAGGGCAGAAGAGGGAGAAAAGGTGATTACCCTGGACGGCATTGAACGGAAATTGAATCCGGAGGCCCTGGTAATTACGGACGGAAAGAAACCGGTGGCCCTGGCCGGCGTTATGGGCGGGGAAGAAACTGAGATTAACAATTCTACCGGCAAAGTATTGATCGAAGCGGCTTCTTTTAACCCGACCAGCATCAGGCGGACCGCCCGCCGTTACAACCTGCCTTCCGAGGCTTCCCAGCGCTTTGAGAAGGGAGTCAACCCGGAGGCGGTAACCTGGTCTCAGGACCGGGCGGCCCTGTTGATGCACGAACTAGCCGGAGGCAAAGTCCTGCGTGGAATTGTTGATAAAAACGAGGCGCCCTGCCGGGAGAGCAAAGTTGAGATTAGCCTGGAGAAAATCAACCGGGTTTTAGGTTTGGATTTAGGTCGGGATAGCGTGGTTGATCTTCTTGCAAAGCTCGGTTTTGCTGTGAAAGAAACTGCCCGGGGCAGCCTGGATATAACCGTTCCTTTGCGGCGTGGTGATGTAAAGATCGAAGAAGATATTATCGAGGAAGTAGCCCGGCTGTATGGCTATGATAAAATACCGGTTACTTTGCCCCGGGGTGAGCTGCTCGGTAATGTTAAGTCATATGAAGAAAAAGTCCATGACCTAATCAGGGATGTTTTAACCGCCTGTGGCTATCATGAATGTATTACCTATTCTTTCATAAATCCAGCAACTCTGTCCCGGTTGAGGCTGCCCGGTGACGATCCGAGGATGAAACCAATTCCGGTGCAAAATCCGTTTTCTGAGGAACAGGCTGTGATGCGCACTACACTGCTGCCCGGATTACTGAAGACGCTACAGCATAATTACAGCCACCGGGAGCTCAATCAACTGCTTTTTGAAATGGGAGCAGTATTCGAGGCCGATAGTTTACCCCTGGAGCATTTACCTGAAGAAAGAATGAAACTTGGGTTGGCCGTAACCGGGCAAATCCCCGAACCAAACTGGGTCGATCCTTCCCGGGAAGCGGACTTTTTTGCCATCAAAGGGGCCCTGGAAGCTTTGTTCGAAAGGCTCCAGGTAGAAGATGTCACGTTTGTCCCAGAACCTATGCCGTTCAGCCATCCGGCCCGGTGTGCATCGATCAAAGTTGAAGGAGAAGATCTTGGCTACCTGGGCCAGCTCCACCCTGATGTATCCGGCGCCTGGGAAATCGAGCAGCCGGTAACGGTTTGTGAAATAGACCTGGTGCTGCTCTGTGCAAAGTCCAACCTGGTGCCCCGGGTAGTTCCTTTGCCCCGCTTTCCGGCAGCAAAAAGGGACCTGGCTCTAGTGGTGCCCGGGGAGATTCCGGCTGAAAAACTGGAAACGACAATTCGGGAAGCAGGCGGTGAACTGATCAACCAGGTTAACCTTTTTGACCTTTATGAAGGTAAGCAGATCCCTGCAGGTAAACGCAGTTTGGCTTATTCGATAACTTTCAGAAGGGACGAGGGGACACTAACCGAAACTGAGATCAACCAGGCCATGGATAATATCACAAAAGCCCTGTTTGAACTGGGAGCAACCCTGCGCAGCTAGCAGGCAGGATAATTGCTGTTTCATCTCGAATAAAAGGACAGCAGGAAATACATCAGGAAGTATTTCGTCTTATTTAGAGGGAAAACAGGAGTTAAGATGGAGGATAAGGACAAAAACAGAGTAACGGTAAATATCATGGGAGAAGAATATATCTTAAGGGGTTCTTCTTCGAGAGAAGAGATGTACAGAGTCGGCCGTTACGTGGACCAGCTGATGAAATCGCTGGCTGAAAAGAATGTTCAAATGAGTAAGCAAAAGATTGCCGTCCTGGCTGCCCTCAACCTTGCTGATGAACTGTTTAAGCTTAAAGATAGCCAGAAAGAATGGTCTCCCCAGCCGGGAAGTAACAAGGAGTCTGGTGATGAATGATGAACTGGCTTGATGTATTTTTACTGGTTGTTTTTTTCCTGCACCTGCTCAGCGGTTTTTCGCGGGGCATGGTTAAACAGCTATTTGACATTTTCGGTTTTATCGTGGTGATACTGCTCTCATTTTGGGGTGGCAGTATGTTCAGCGAGTCGCTGGCTGAATATATAAATCCGGAAAATATTGTTCCCCACCATGAGTTGATTGAAAACATGGGCCTGGAAGTAGCCCTGGAACAAGTCCCTCAGCTTATTGGGGGAATCCTGGCCTTTTTAGGATTGTTTATTATCCTGAGCATAGTATTCCGTTTGTTCTCCAGCGGCTTTCGCTGGATGAACCGCATCCCGGTGATCGGGTTTTTTAACCGGGTTGGAGGAGCACTGCTTGGAGCGGTGATCGGGGTGTTGTTTGTTTATATTATTGTGGCAGCGGTTTCCATGATTCCATTACAATTTTTTATGGAAGCTATCGAGAATTCGGAGGTTGCGTTTATAACCGACCACTATTTCACACCGCTGTTTGAAGAAATGAAAGAATGGGCTGTTGACTATTACATCAACCTTAACAGTTAATTAGAGCTGGTTTTTTTCTGTTCCCAATTTGTTTTGTTTTCTGGATTGCAGGGGCACCGGGAAAAACCGGCTTTTTATGCTCAGGGTTAACGGCAGGTTAAAGATACTTTTTATTACAGCTTTGGTGCAAAATAATAATTGGTAAAAGGAAGTAATGAAAGCTTGTGAATGAAAAGATTTTTGGCTATGATACCGTTGAAGCGGCACGCGGGCTACTGGGATGGTATCTGTGCCGGGAAACTGAGGAAGGCCTGGTTTCGGGAATAATTGTTGAAACGGAAGCTTATTTAAGTGAAGATGATCCGGCCTGCCATGCTTCCCGGGGTAAAACCAAACGCAATGCAGCTATGTTTGGCCCTCCCCTCACTGCTTACATTTATTTCATTTACGGCAATTATTATTGCTTCAATGTTGTAACCGCTCCGGAAGGCCGGGGTGAAGCGGTGCTGATCAGGGCTGTAGAACCGGTGGCAGGGCTTGATTTGATGCAAAACAGGCGGGGAGCGGGTTGTTCTTTAAAAAACCTGGCCAGCGGGCCGGGTAAGTTGTGCCAGGCTTTTGCCATAGATAAATCCCTTAACGGCCATGATCTGCGCCGGAAACCGCTTTTTTTAAAGGATAACCCGGATTTACCGTTAAACCTTTCTATCAAAAGCACACCGCGTATAGGAGTATCTGCAGCTAAAGAAAAACAGCTGCGTTTTGTTATAACTGGAAACAAGTTCTTATCGAGGTGAAATCCATTTGCCTGCAGTAGTTACGAGCCGAGAACTGAAAATACTTGAATTTGAGAGCATTCGAGAAATGCTGGCCGCTATGACTGTGAGCCCTATGGCTAAAGAGAAGGCCGGGAGCCTGGAACCCTCTGGCAGCCATGATGCTGTATTACGGATGCAGCAGGAAACCGGAGAAGGGCGCCTGTTATGTTCCAAGAATGCTTTCAACCCTTCTGTAGTTGAAGATATAAAACCGTTTTTAGAACGGTCACTAAAAGGCGCCATGCTTTCCGGGGCCGAGCTGGTGGCGGTAATGCGGTTTCTTAAGGCCGCCGGGCGCTGGAAAGTTTTTTTTAAGAACAGGGATCACGCAGAATTGTACCCCCTGATGGCGGAGCTGGGAGCAAAAATTGATGCCTGTTCCGACCTTTTAAAAGCCCTGGAACTATCTCTTGATGAGGAGGGGGCGGTCCTCGACAGTGCTTCGGCCGCCCTGGCAAGCCTGCGCAGAAAAAAACTGTCTTACCAGGACAGGATCAGGGAAAAACTTGATCAGTATCTCCGCAGTTCTACTTACCGGCGCTATCTTCAGGATGCCCTGGTAACTATTCGTGGCGGCCGCTATGTTTTACCGGTGAAGCAGGAATACCGGCAGAACCTGGAGGGCGTGGTTCATGACCAATCTTCAAGCGGGGCCACAGTCTTTATCGAACCTTTACCGGTAGTGGAAATGCAGAACACCCTTGCTTCTGTCCAGAAGCAGGAAGAAGAAGAAATAGAAAAGATTCTTATTCAGCTTAGCGGCAGGGTGGCCCAGGCAGAAAACGGGCTTATGCAAAACAGAGAGCTTTATACAGAACTTGATTTTATCGTGGCCAGGGGACGTTTAAGTTTGAAAATGAAGGGCAGCGAGCCGCGGCTGCTGGATCAGTCTGAGCAGGAGGTTTACCTGGACAATGCAGTGCATCCCCTGCTTGAGGGCCACAAGGTGCCTCTGCAAGTGGAGCTTGGCGGTGAAGTGCGAACACTGGTTGTGACCGGCCCTAATACCGGGGGGAAAACTGTTTCCCTTAAAACAATTGGCCTGCTTGCTATCATGGCCCAGAGCGGCCTGCATTTGCCGGCCGGTAGAGATACAAAACTTTCGGTGTTCAAGCAAATTCGTGCAGATATCGGTGACGAACAGAGTATTGTCCAGTCTTTGAGCACTTTTTCCGGGCATATGAAAAATATTATTTCTATCGTTGAAGAGGCCGGGTCCGGTTCCCTGGTGTTTTTTGATGAACTGGGGGCCGGCACTGATCCTACTGAAGGAGCGGCTCTGGCCATGGCCATTTTGGAAGAGCTGACCGGGAAAGGGACGCTTACTGTAGCCACCACCCATATCAACGAGTTGAAGCTCTTTGCCCAGGTTCAGGACAATATGCAGAATGCAGCCATGGAATTTGACCTGGAGACACTGGCACCCACTTACCGGCTTTTACAGGGCGTGCCCGGTCAGAGCAACGCTTTCCATATAGCAGGCCGGCTTGGTTTGCCTGATGATGTGCTGGAAAAGGCAAAAAGTTACATGCATCGTTCTCACGACCAGGTTGAATCAATTATTGCCAGTTTGGTAGAAGACCAGCAGCGCTATTCCAGGGACAGCCGCCAGGCGGAGCTGGAAAGAAGCAGGGCGGAATCATTAATGTCCGAACTGGAAAAGGAACGTGAACTGCTCCGGGCCAGGCGTGATGATATCCTTAAGCAGGCTCGTGATGAAGCCCGCCAGATTGTGAGGCGGACCAAAAGTTCGGCGGATCAGATCATAAAAGAACTGCAGGATCTTAAAAAAACAGGAAGTGATCAGGCTCAGGCCAGGGCAGAACAGATCCGGAGCCAGATCCATGAAATGCGCAAGGAAACTGAAACCGGAGCAGACGAAGATGAACCCGAAGGCCCCCCTTTGAAAGAAGAAGACTTAACTGTAGGGCAAACCGTGTATATAAACAGTATAAAACAAAGGGGAGAGGTTACCGGATTTTCCCGGGATGAAGCTACCGTCCAGGTTGGATCAATTAAGGTGAACCTGCCGGTCAGCGAACTGAGGTGGATTCGGGAGCACCTGGATAAAGGGCCCAAGAAAGAAGAAGGCAAACCGGCGGTTGCCGGCAGCTACAGTATTGATAAAGAACCGCCTGCCAGCAGTTCAATCGATTTAAGAGGGCTAACCCTTGAAGAAGCAGTGCCTCTGGTAGAAAAACACCTGGACAATTCAATCTGGGCGGGTTTGAAGCAGGTTGATTTAATCCACGGCAAAGGCACCGGCAAGTTAAAGCATGGGTTAAGAGAATATCTAAAAAACCACAAGGTGGTCAGCAGCTTTCGGGCCGGGGAGCCCGGTGAAGGCGGGGAAGGAGTTACCGTTGTTGAGCTGAAACAGTAACTCCTCCGGTTTACTCAGGCCCCCTGGAAATGACCAGGCGGACTTCACGCCCTTCGGAGACAGTCGATCCGGCTTCGGGGCGCTGCGAAATAACCCGGTTTCTTGGGACTTCATCACTGTATTCGCGTTCAATCGCGCCTATCCTCAAGCCTTCACGAGTCATCGCTGACTCAGCCAGGGCCTGGAAATTACCGGTAACATCAGGAACCACTACCACACCGTTATCCGGCTGGTCCAATATGTCACCATCTTCTGTAGCCTCGGTGCTGACTCTCACACTGGCGGAGTCAGATACGGCGCCGTCGTCCAGTATTGCTGTCAGGATGTAAGTATATTCTTTGTCCAGCTCGATATCGTCATCGGAATACTGACGGGAATTGGGATCAAGTTCGGCGATTAAAGCTTCACTTTCTTCTTCTCCGATCCTGGAGATTTCAAAGCCTGATACTGACGGTCCGTCATAATCCCACTGCAGGGTAACTCCATCTGACACTACGATAGCCCTGAATTCAGGGATTTCATCGGTTGTGGTCCCCTCTAGTTCGGCCATATCCCGGGCCAGGATCCGGGTAGGCATATCCTCTATATCCTCCGGTTTTCTTCCCGCGCCGCCTCTCGAAGACCATCTTTCGTCTGTTTCAATATATGCGGGGCGCCGGTAGAACCTCCCATCATGCATATCACATTTTTCAGTAGGTTCATGTTCTGCCAGGAAGTAGTCTGAGATAACTGTACCTGCATCTTCACAATATTCAGTAGGCAGCTTACCTGACTTGTTACAAACCTGGACCCGGACGATACCTTCAGGCCTTTCGAACTCTTTTACTTCCAGATCTTCAAAAGCTTCCAGGAAAACTTCACGCAGGAAAGCGGTGGAATACCGCCAGCCCTGCCTGATCTGGCCCATCCTGGGTTCATCGTAGCCCATCCAAAAAGATCCCACCAGGTTTGGGGTATAGGCCGCCAGGTAAACATCCTTCCACTTATCGGTGGTCCCGGTTTTGGCGGCTACCGGGCGGTCGATCCTGAGGGCGGTACCAAGGTACTGAGTAACAAAATCCTGTAAAATATCATTGACCAGGAAGGCACTCTGAGGACTAATCACCTGCTGGGGATTGATATTATTTTCATAAATAGTGTTGCCCTGGCGATCGACGATTTTGTTGACGGTGTGCAGGTTGACCTTGAGCCCCTCGTTGGCCAGGACACTGTAAGCCTGGTTCATGTCAATGGCGCTGACACCCCTGGTAAATCCGCCCAGGGTCAGGGCCAGGTTATTCCTTTCGTCCGGGTGCAGGGTGGTAATGCCCATTTTTTCTACATATTCTGACCCGGTTTGCGGACCCAGCTTTTCAAAAGCGCGAATGGCGGGAATATTATACGACTTGAATAGCGCTTCCCGTGCCGGGATCATGCCCCTGAACTTGTAATCAAAGTTTTCCGGGAACCAGTCTTCATTAGGACCAATGTACGGGGCATCATCAAGAGTCGAACCGGCTCCGGCCAGGGCACCTTCTTCAAAGGCAGGGGCATAAGTTGAAATGGGTTTGATTGCTGAGCCCGGTTGACGCAGGGTAGCAAAACGCAGCACTTCGTCGATATTTTTCTGGTATTCGCGCCCTCCACCCAGGGCCCGGATTTCGCCTGTTGCAGGATCGGAAAGGACTATTGCTGCCTGGGGTTGGGAGACACCGTTCTCTTCAACCTCCAGTTCTTCCAGCTGACTATGAGAAAGGAAGCTATCTCCAGGAAGGTTTGCTATTGCCGCCCTGGCCTGATCCATATCGACCTTGTAAGTGGCCGGGTACAGTTCATCGTTGGCCAGCACTTCTTCAACATGCCGTTGCATCGATGTGTCCAGGTTAGTGTAAACACGCAGGCCACCTGTGTAAATGGCCCGGTATGCCTCTTCAGTTGATCCGTATTCGGGCATCTGGCTCAAGATCCTGATCAATTCATTATGGACCACATAGTCAACATAATGGGGGTAAGGATATTCCGGGCCCTTGACTTCTGCATAACTGAGTTCTTTTTCCAGGGCCTGCCGGTATTCTGATTCATTGATCAGTTCTAGCCTGTGCATATTGTGCAGGACGGTCCGCATTCTTTTCTCGGCTTCTTCCCTGTTATCAATAGGGTTGTAAAAGTTGGGTGAGCGCACCGCTCCGGCCAACATGGCTGCTTCGTTAAGATCGATTTCGGTGACGCTTTTGTCGAAATAGGTTTGAGCGGCGGCTTCTACACCGTAGGCGCCGTTACCGAAATAGATCCGGTTGAGGTACAATTCCAGGATTTCATTCTTACTGTACATGCGTTCCAGCTGGATGGCCAACCATATTTCCTGGATTTTTCGTTCATAAGTGGTTTCAGTTGTTAAGAAGGCGTTTTGGGCCAGCTGCTGGGTAATGGTGCTGGCGCCCTGGACAATTGATCCGGCCCGAAAGTTGGTATAGGCCGCCCGGGCGCTGCCGATAATGTCAAAGCCAAAGTGTTCTTCAAAACGTTCATCTTCAATAGCAATGAAAGCGAGCTGCACGTGTTCGGGGATATCTTCAAGGTCTACAGCAATACGGTTTTGCTCTTCATGCAGGGAAGTAATCTCTTCCCCTTCGCTATCATAAAGGTAAGAGGTTTCCACGGTTTCCAGCATGACCGGATCTATTGGTGGAGCTTCATTTACATAGTTGGCTACGACAGCAGCAGCTGCACCACCGGCGACAAAGAATAATAATAGTCCCACCAGGATGACAATTTTCAGGATCCTGAACCTGCTCCGGGGGCGTTTTTTCTTATTTATATTTTTTCGCTGATCAAAAGGAAGTTTTTTTTCTGCCACTTCAGTATTGACCTCCTGCAAAATTATAGGCTTAATTCTTCCTGCCTAGATTATATCATAGCCGCCCAATACCTTCGGACATAAGAAGGATATGGCAAGCATGACTTTATTATACTCTATCCGTTGCTTACAGGGAATATTTTAAAAGGTTCCCAGATGTTCGAACAAGGTTTTCAGGGAACCGCTGTCGGGCAATATTAAAACACTACCATCTATACCGTTATCTTCTACATTTAATTCTGTTTTTAACAGGATCAGTTGATCGTCTACCGTCTTAGTTTCTGCTATGACAGTACCCATAACGGCCCCGGCCATATCAATGCCCAGCCTGGGTGGCGAGGCCTGGAAGGTTAGTCCGGTCATGAAAGACAGGGCGTTCAGGTAAGCGCCGGTTATAATATTCCCCAGCTCCATTAACAGTGATTGTGCCATTTCGTTGCTGTCCGAGCTGTCATCGGGCAGGATCCGTTCGACCATTTTTTGGGCTGCTTCAAAGGGCAGGACCAGCACCAGGACCAGCCCCATTACCGGGCATTCTGCTTCACAATAAGTAGCGGCTACCAGGTTTTCCGGATCTCCAAACGAATCCGGCACATCCTGCAGGGGAGCCACCATCACCTCCGGAACTGCCATATTGATTTTTTGATCTTCCAGCATCGAAGACAGGGCGGTAACAGCATTTCCGACACCGATGTTAGCCAGTTCTTTCAACAAATCTTGCTGCTCTTCAGTGATGAATTCATTAGATTCCATGCTGTTTCCCTCCTGAAAGACTTGAAAACCAGTGTTGTTTTAAACCTTCTGATATCATAACATATCTAGAGAAAAACGAATATAAAAACCTGTATTTTTATGATAAAAAATAAAAAGGTATACCCATTTAGTTGTTGATCGTGTAAAATATTAACCAGTAAAATTATCTTAACTTTTATATATTTAAGCTTCATACTTCAGGCCTGGTGAACAGCAATGCCAGGCCTGTGACACCTTCATCAACGAGGAGGATTATTTAATGAGCAGCAGAAGCCCCCGTGAGCTAGAACTGGAAATACAGAATGAACTGGACCCCTTTTTTTACCCCCGGTCTGTCGCAATGATCGGAGCCAGCCAGAACCCACTAAAACCAAACGGTATTCCCCTTTACTTGATGAGCATGTTCGGTTACCAGGGCAATCTCTACCCGGTTAACCCCAAATATGAGCGGGTGGGCGGTTTGAAATGCTACCCTACTATTCTTGATATAGAGGAACCGCTGGACCTGGCCATTATCGGTGTGGCTGCTGACCGGACTATGGAAATCCTGGAGGAATGCGCCAGGAAAAGAGTAAAAGCGGTGATCATATTTACTTCGGGCTTTGCCGAGGTTAACGAAGAGGGCCGAAAAAATCAAGCAGAAATGAAGAGACTCGCTGAAAACAGCGGAATGCGTATTTTGGGGCCTAACTGCCTGGGAATCCTCAATTATTACAACGGGAATATGGCCAGTTTTTTCTATAACCAGGAGCGCGCAGATCTGGTCCATCCGGAACAACTTTCCTTCATTACTCAGAGCGGGGGGCTTGGTGCTATAATCTACCAGATGGTAATCCAGATGTCCATCGGGTTCAACTATTTTGTCAGCACCGGTAATGAAGCCGACATCTCTTTTGCCGAAGTGCTCAGTTACCTGGCGGGGCGCGATGAAGTATCAATTGTAGCCGGTTACATGGAAGGTTTGCAGGGGGACGGCAAATTATTTATCGAAGCCTGCCGCCGGGCCCTGGAGCAGGAAAAGCTGGTAACGGTGCTCAAGGTTGGCCGAACCGGCAGCGGGGCCATGGCTGCCGCTTCCCATACCGGAGCCCTGGTTGGTGAAGACCGGGTTTATGACGGGGTATTTAAGCAGTTTGGAGTGCCCCGGGCCGACGATGTGGAGCAGATGAATGCTTTAATAGCGCTGCATGCTACCGGGCGGTTGCCAGTCGGGAAAAGAATGGCCGTTATAACTATTTCAGGAGGTGGCGGGGTGGTCGTGGCCGATAAATGCCCTCATTACGGGCTGGAAGTGGTGGGGCTCGCTGAAGAAACTCAGGCTGCGCTGCGCACCTTTTTTCCTGCTTATGGTGCGGTGGCCAATCCGGTAGATTTGACTTCCCAAATATTTTTTGACAATGAACTGTTTGAGCGGGCCCTGCACCTGGTCATGAAAGACCCGGAAATTGATGTGGCCGGCTTTTTTTACAACTTTGAAATGCCAGATCCCGAAGCCAGTAAAAAGATTATCAAAGTTTACAATGAGACCGATAAACCTTTGATCATATTTACCTGGCCAACCGGCCAGGATTATGCCGTGGAGGCTAAAAATGAGTTGATCCAGGCCGGAGTGCCGGTAATCGAGCATATCCCGAGCGGGCTCTGGGCTATTAGTTCCCTTGCTGACTGGGTTAAAAAAGCAGGTAAACCTTTAAGCAGCCCCGGGCCGGTTTCTCCTGGTGGAGAAAAGGCTTCCGCTTTGCTGTCAAGGCACCTGCTCGAAACAGGAGGCGCCCTTACTGAATGGAGGTCCAAGGAAATTTTGAAACACTATTCTATCCCTGTAACCAGGGAGGTCCTGGTGGGTTCGGCTGATGAAGCTGCCGCTGCGGCAAAAGCAATAGGGTTCCCGGTAGCTTTAAAGATCATGTCACCTCAACTGCTGCACAAAAGTGATTTTGGAGGCGTTGTGCTTAATTTACAGGAGGAGGAAGAAGTCAGGGATGCTTACGAGGAGTTAATAAAAAGAGGGATGCAGTTAAAACCGGAGGCTCGGATTGAAGGGATCCTGGTTCAAGAGATGCTGGATCCGGGGCTCGAGGTAATAGTGGGGTTAAAAAAAGATCCCGTCTTTGGCCCGGCAATTGCCGTAGGGCTGGGCGGAGTATTCGTGGAAGTCTTTGCAGACCTGGCTACCAGGGTGGCCCCCCTTAGTGTGGAAAATGCCGGGGAAATGCTTGATGAATTAAAAGGCAAGGCTCTGCTGGACGGGGTCCGGGGCCGGGCGCCCAGGGATAGGGAGGCGCTGGTTAATATTATAATGAAAATATCCCGGCTTGCTGTTGATCTGGAAGATTATATCGAGGAACTGGATATCAACCCCCTTGTAGTATATGAGGAAGGAAAGGGGGCCGTGGCTGCAGATGCCCTTATTAAAGGGACTGTAACCAGGTAAGACAATGTCAGGCCGGGTATGTTATAATTACAACAGGTGATTGGAAATGAAAGGGATGAAAATTAAGATTGCCGATTATTTTATAGTCGGCTTTATTTTTGTAATAGGATTGGCGAGCCTGTGGTTTAACGTGCAGGAAGCAGGTGCATCCGGGCAAAGGTACGCCGTCATTTATTTAGAAAATGAACAGGTTGCCGAGCTCTCTCTATCTCCGGGTGAAACTACCGAATACACATTTAATTTTGGAGATGAAGGTGAACACACAGCCACGGTTGAAATAGATGACGGCAGAATCAGGATGCTCCCGATGGGGGAAGAACTTTGCCCCCGGGGTATTTGCGCTCATACCGGTTGGATAGAGCATTCGTATGAAAGCATTGTCTGCCTGCCGAACCAGATCAGGATTTCTTTTGTGGAAGGGACCGTTGAAGACGATCGGGATCTTGACGGAGTTACTTATTAGTACTGCATCTGGCCCGGAAAAAAAGAACCGGGGATCAGGTTTTTATGATATAACGTTTCTATGACGTTGACAAAGAAAATAAACGTCTATATAATTACTTTAGTTTTTTGGGGTGAGTAACATGTATATATACCTGCCTGATCTAAAAAACAGGCCGGGGGTAGTGTTTGATTACGATTTTGATGAAGAGTTGACCGATTTTCATGCCGATTTTTCTGAGGGCGGGACTGTAAAGCTTGCTATCAAGGTTTCGCACAGCGGCCAGGAAGTTTTAGTCAAAGGAAGCATCGAAGCATCTGTAGAAGCGGTATGTTCCAGGTGCCTTGAGCCTTTTGTCCATAAAGTAAATACTAGTTTTACGGAGTCTTTCGCGGTAGTCAAAGGCTCGGCAGGCGAAGAATCTCCTGCCAACCTCGCGGTAGAAACGGCGAACATGCTGACAGTAACAGGGGATATCTTATACCTGGACGAATACATCCGCCAGTTGATCATCCTGGCAGAAGATCACAGCCCTCTTTGCAGGCCTGACTGTAAAGGGATATGTTCCGGCTGTGGGTTTGACCTGAACCAGCATGCCTGCCAGTGTGTCGATCACGACAGTGAGATAGACATCAGGCTGCTTAAACTTAAAGAATTGAAATCAGGCAACTAAGTCTAACAAGGAGGCGCTATAGTGGCTGTTCCAAAGCGAAGAACTTCTAAATCAAAGAGAAATATGCGGAGAGCTCAAAGTAAAGTTTCAGCCCCCCGTTTGATACCATGCCCTAACTGCCATGAGTTAAAGCCCCCCCACCGGGTTTGCTTGAACTGCGGTCATTATAAAGATCGGGAAGCAGTTAAAGTTAATTAGCACAGCTGTTTACAGTACGCCTGTTTTGCACAAGCCAGAAGGGGCGTACTGTATCTGTTTTTAAGTGGCTTTTATTGACATACAGGGGAAGTGATCTTATTGGTACGAGTGGCCATAGACGCCATGGGTGGTGATCATGCGCCCGGTGAAATTGTAACCGGCGCAGTGGCTGCCCTTACCACCCTTAAAGATATGCAGATTACATTTGTCGGCAGGGAAAAGGAAATTCGCAGTGTTCTGAAAAACCGGGATTATCCTCGCGACCGGGTGGGTATCAACCATGCCGAAGAAGTTATTCAGGCCGATGACGACCCCGGTCTGTCAATCCGGAGAAAAAAAGAATCCTCCATGGTTAAGGCACTGCAGCTGGTTCGTTCCGGTGAAGCAGATGCTTTCTTGAGCGCCGGCAATACGGGAGCATTGATGTCCGGCGGTCTTTTATTTTTAGGCCGGATTAAGGGTATCAGCCGGCCGGCCCTGCTTACTCCTATGCCTGGTTTTCATGGTAAACCCGTTCTTTTCCTGGACGTCGGAGCCAATATGGATGCCCGGCCCGGACAATTGCTCCAGTATGCTTATATGGGGCGGATTTATGCCCAGCAAATCCTGGATTGCCAGGAACCTCGTGTAGCTCTGCTTAACGTGGGTGTTGAAGCAAATAAGGGTAATAACCAGGTTCGGAAGGCTTATAACCTTTTTCAGGAGCACCTGCCCGGTTTCTGCGGCAACATTGAAGGAACAGATGCATTTTTCAATGCCGCTGATGTAGTGGTCTGTGACGGTTTTGTAGGCAATATATTCCTTAAATCTGCAGAAGGACTTTCCCGGACCATCCTCGGGTTTTTCAGGCAGGAAATAGGCAAGAAGTTTCGCTATAAGCTGGGAGCTGCATTGCTTCAGCCCGTTTTTCAAAAACTGCGCTATGAAATTGATGATTCAGGTTACGGCGGAGCGCCTTTGCTGGGCGTAAATGGCCTCTGCATTAAATGCCATGGATCATCCAGGGCCCGGTCAATTGAGCAAGCTTTACTAAAACAAGCCCATCCTTTTGTCTGTAAAAATGTTACCGGAAAATTCCAGGCTGCCCTGGAGGAGCTGTCCGGTGAGCTAGATGAGATAAACGGAGGCGAAAATGATCAAGCCCTGTAATTCAATAATAACCGGAACCGGCGCCGCCCTCCCCGATCAGGTTATTACCAACCGGGACCTGGAAGAAATGGTGGAAACGAATAATGAATGGATTGTTTCCAGGACCGGAATCCGGGAGCGCAGAAAACTGGAAGCCGGCCTTTCCAACGCCGATCTTTCGGAACGCGCCGCCCGGGAAGCGCTGTCCAGGGCCGGGGTGGATCCCGCGGAGCTGGATATGATCCTGGTGGCTACGGTAACACCCGATCACCACACCCCTTCAACCTCATGTATCCTCCAGGCCAGGCTGGAAGCCTTTAAAGCCGGTGCCATGGATATTTCTGCCGGGTGTACCGGTTTTATTTACGCCCTTTCGGTTGCCCACCAGTTTATCTACAGCGGCGCTTACCGCAAAGTGCTGGTAGTAGGCGTGGAAATCCTTACCCGTTTTACGGACTGGGAAGATCGCAGCACCTGTGTCCTTTTTGGAGATGGGGCGGGAGCGGTTGTGGTGGAAGCAGCTACTGAAGAAAGCAGGGGCATCATCGATTATACCTTAAAATCTGACGGCCGGGGCGCCAGGTTATTATATGTTCCCGCCGGGGGAAGCGCCCTGCCGGCAAGCCATGAAACAGTAAGCAACAGGATGCACTACCTGGTTATGAACGGTAACGAAATCTTTAAATTTGCCGTCAAGGTAGTTGAAAATACTCTTTTTGAATTGCTGCAAAAAGTAAATGGTAAACCGGAAGAGCTCGATATGATCATCCTGCACCAGGCTAATTTAAGAATTATTGATCATATCCGCAAGCATCTCAGACTGCCGCCGGAAAAATTTCCGGTTAATATCGATCGGTTAGGCAACACTTCTTCGGCTACGATTCCAATAGCCATGCATGAAGAAATTATGGCCGGCCGGCTGAAGGAAGGTGACCTGGTGGCCATGGTAGCCTTTGGAGCCGGCCTCACATGGGGCGGTGTTTTAATGAGATGGTAAAGGGAAACTTTGGTAAAACCGAAAGAAAAATTGCTTTTTTGTTCCCCGGTCAGGGGGCGCAGTATACCGGGATGGGGCGCGATTTTTATGATTGTTACCCGGAAGCGAGAGCGGTTTTTGACCGGGCAGCCAGGATCCTTGGCCCGGATATTACCGACGTAATTTTTTCAGGGCCAGAGGATAAGCTGGAGCAGACCGAGTATGCCCAGCCGGCAATCTTAGTTGTCAGCACGGCCATTTACCGGGTTCTTGCCGGGCTTGGCTTCAGGGCTACAGCTTTTGCCGGGCTGAGCCTGGGCGAATATGGAGCCCTGGTGGCAGCCGGATCACTCACCTTTGATGATGCCC
Source organism: Syntrophomonadaceae bacterium (assembly GCA_003550645.1). Taxonomy (GTDB): domain Bacteria; phylum Bacillota; class Dethiobacteria; order DTU022; family DTU022; genus B1SED10-74M. The sequence goes on from PUKV01000137.1 coordinate 16,127, forward strand.
TGCCCCTGGTTCAAAAAAGGGGTATCTACATGCAGGAAGCAGTGCCGCTGGGCCAGGGCACTATGGCGGCAATCATGGGGTTGGAGCACGAGGAGGTGGAACAACTCTGCCGGGAAGCACAGCCCGCCGGGATTGTGGCTCCTGCCAACTACAACTGCCCCGGGCAGATAGTTGTTTCAGGTCACGAAGCAGCGGTGCAAAGGGTCAAGGAACTGGCCCGTTCCGCGGGAGCAAAAAGGATTACCGGGTTAAAAGTAAGCGCTCCCTTCCACTGTGCTCTTTTAAAGCCGGTAGAAGAAAAAATGGCCCGGGAACTGGAAAAAATTGAGATTAAAACTGCTTCCGTGCCTGTTGTATCCAATGTTACTGCTGACTTTATCCACGATACGGAGCAGATCAAGAAAAACCTGGTGGTACAGGTCAGCAACCCCATATTGTGGGAGCATTCGATCCGGCGCATGATCTCTTCCGGCATCAACTGCTTTATCGGCCTGGGACCGGGAACCTCACTGAGCAGGTTGATGAAAAGGATTGCCCCTGAACTCGAGACTTATGCGGTGGAAAAGGTTGCAGAAATCGATCAGTTGTTGAACAATTAACCGACTGAGAGGGGTTAAAGTTGAATTTAGAAGGGAAAAGCGCTGTTGTTACCGGTGCTTCAAGAGGAATTGGACGGGCTACTGCAATCTACCTGGCCCGCGCCGGCGCCGCCGTGGTTATTAATTACAGCAGTAACCGGGAAGCCGCGGAAGAAGTTAAAAAAATAATTGTGAGCGAAGGTGGGACGGCAGAAATAATCCAGGCTGATGTTTCCGATTACAACCAGTGCGAAGACCTGGTAAAAAGCGCTATTGACCATTATAAGAGAATTGATATACTAATTAATAATGCCGGCATTACCCGTGACAATCTCCTGGCCCGTATGAAAGCGGAGCAATGGCAGGAAGTGATTGATACAAACTTAAATGGAGTCTATAATTGCTGCCGCGCTGTTTTGCGGCCCCTGTTAAAGCAGAAAAGCGGCGGCAGGATAATTAACGTTGCCTCGGTAGCCGGAATCTATGGCAATACTGGCCAGGCTAATTATGCGGCGGCCAAAGGTGGGGTTATTGCTTTTACCAAAACCCTGGCCAAAGAACTTGGATCCCGCGACATTGCGGTTAATGCTGTTGCTCCCGGCTTTATAGAAACTGAAATGACTGATCAACTATTAGATCAGGTTAAAGAGCAGGTTTTAGAAAGGATTGCTCTGCGCCGGCTTGGTAAACCGGAAGACGTAGCTGAAGTAATATTATTTCTGGCCTCTTCATCCGGCTATGTAACCGGACAGGTAATCCCGGTAGACGGCTGCCTGGCAATGTAAGCTGAAGATGTGAGCAGAGAAAAGCACAATACTCTGGATAGAGTTTACATATACAAACTGGTATTAAATGAAGCAAATCCATTATACCTGCGAGCTAAAGCCGGGAGGAGGGGACTAAGTGAGCATAGAAGATAAGGTCAAAACAATTATTGCCGACCAGTTGGAGGTAGATGGGGCCAAACTATCAGCAGAGACCACTTTTGAGGACATCGATGCCGATTCCCTTGATATCGTGGAACTGGTAATGGCCCTTGAAGAAGAGTTCGACCTGGAGATTTCCGATCAGGAAATTGAAAATATCAATACGGTTGGTGATGTAGTTAAGTATATTGAATCAAAAACTTAGTTTCCCTCTGAGGTGAAGTTGTGCGCAGAGTAGTTATTACCGGGATCGGTGTTTTTTCGCCCATCGGTTCGGATAAAAACACATTTTGGGATAGCCTGGTTAGCGGTAAAAGCGGGATTTCTGCCGTGGAAAGCTTCGATGTTAGCCAGTATCCCTGCCGCATAGCCGGTGAAATTAAAGACTTTGATCCCGCCCGGTTTATGGAAAAAAAGGAAGCCAAAAGGGTTGATCGCTTTACCCAGTTTGGGGTGGCCGCAGCGCTTCAGGCCTGGGAAGATGCCGGATTGGATCAGCTGCAGCTGAATAAAGAAGATATCGGGGTCCTTGTTGGCTCCGGAATAGGCGGTATCCAGACCATAGAGGAACAGTTAAAGGTCCTCGATGAAAAAGGACCGCGCCGGGTAAGCCCTTTTTTGGTGCCTGCCTTAATTGCCAATATGGCTTCCGGTTACATTTCCATTATGCTGGAGCTAAAAGGGCCTAATTCTACCGTGGTAACAGCCTGCGCTACTTCTACCCATGCCGTCGGTGATGCCTGGCACATCATAAAACGCGGTGATGCCGAGATAATGCTGGCCGGCGGTGCAGAAGCAACGTTAAGCCACCTGGCTTTCTCCGGCTTTTCCTCCGCCAGGGCCCTTTCCACCCGCAACGATGAGCCGGAAAGGGCTTCCCGCCCTTTTGATAAAGAGCGGGATGGTTTTGTAATGGGAGAAGGTGCCGGAGTGGTTATACTGGAAACCCTGGAGCATGCTCTTTCCCGGGGAGCCCACATCTATGGTGAAATAATCGGCTACGGAATGTCAGGTGATGGCTACCATATGACGGCACCCGACCCGACGGGGCGTGGCGCTTTTCTGAGCATGCAGAGAGCCTTGAAGAGTGGGTCATTAAAGCCGCATGAGCTTGACTATATCAATGCTCACGGGACTTCCACCGAAATTAATGATAAAATAGAAACAATGGCTATAAAAAATCTTTTTGGTGACCATGCTTATGATCTGGCTGTCAGTTCGACAAAGTCGATGACCGGCCATTTACTTGGAGCCGCCGGGGCGGTGGAGTTGATAGCGACGCTCCTTATCCTTGAAAACCAGGTTATTCATCCGACCACCAATTATGAGAATCCCGACCCGGAATGCGACCTGGATTACGTTCCTTACCCGTACCGGGACCGGACTGTTGATCTGGCTATGTCAAACTCTTTCGGTTTTGGCGGTACCAATGCCACTATTGTTGTAAAGAGGTACAGCCCGGATTAAACTAAAGTGACAGAATCGAGAGGAATACATTTATGAACCAACCTGGCAATAGTTATAGTCTCCTGGACGATATTGAGTGGAAAATTGAAAATAACAGCTTGTATGAACAGGCGCTAACTCATACCTCTTATGCTCATGAAAAAGGACTCAATAACTTTCATAACGAGCGCCTGGAATTTTTGGGCGATGCCGTCCTTGAACTGATTATCAGCGACTATTTATATTACGCTTATCCTGATACGCCAGAAGGTAAATTGACCAAGCTTCGCGCTGACCTGGTATGTGAAGCTTCCCTGGCCCGCCTGGCCTTTGAACTGAACCTGGGCAAGCATATTCGCCTGGGCAAAGGCGAAATGGTGGGAGGAGGCTTTACCCGCCCTTCTTTGCTGGCCGATGCTGTCGAAGCGCTAATCGGGGCCCTTTATCTTGAACACGGCCTGGAAGAGTGCCGTAAGTATGTGCTTAATCTTTACCAGCCGGTTTTCCGAGATCTGCAGGAAGGAGTCCTGTGCCGGGATTTTAAAACCTTGCTGCAGGAATTTTCCCAGGCTCGCTTTTCGGTTACCCCCGTCTACCAGATCGTAGCCGAAAGCGGGCCGGATCATGACAAGGAATTTGAAGCCGAAGTCCTGCTGGCTAAAAAGCCTGTTGGCCGCGGCCGGGGGAGAAGTAAAAAGGAAGCTGAGCAAGCAGCGGCCAGGGAAGCCTGGAATAAACTTACGCCCTAATGCTTGGCCACATTGATCATTAAATAGAGGAGCTGAATCAGGTAAACATGGAAACTTTAAAAGTATCGGCTCATTCCAAGACTAAGGCTCTGGCCGGAGCTATAGCAGGAGTGATCAGGAGCGAGGGAGTTGTTGAACTGCAGGCGATAGGAGCCGGGGCAGTTAACCAGGCTATTAAGGCCATAGCTATCGCCAGGGGTTACGTTGCCCCCAACGGAATTAACCTGGTTTTTATACCATCATTTGTCGATATTTCAATTAATGACGAAGAGAGGACGGCAATAAAATTTACGGTGGAACCGAGATAGAACCAATTACTATAAAAAGAGGTTTTGATAACTATTAAGTTCAGGGTGTTCATATTATTTTCCGGCCTGCCGTTAACTACCGGGCAGGCTAATTCTAGCCTGGATATGATCAATAAATAGAGGCAAGGAGCCTGGTTAATTGTACTTAAAACGGATGGAGCTGTTCGGCTTCAAGTCTTTTGCGGAAAAATCAGAGCTAGAATTAAGCCCGGGAATTGCAGCGGTTATCGGTCCAAATGGTTGCGGTAAGAGCAACCTGGTCGATGCTGTACGCTGGGCCCTGGGTGAACAAAGCGTTAAATCCCTGCGCGGTACGCGCATGGAAGAAGTGATTTTTTCCGGCAGTGAAAACCGCAAACCCCTTAATTTTGCCGAAGTATCGCTTTCCTTCTCAGGAGCCTCCAGCTTTCTCAACCTTGATTACGATGAAATAACCATTACCAGGCGCCTGTTCAGGAGCGGGGAAAGTGAATATTACATCAACAAGTCTCCCTGCCGCCTGAAGGATGTCACCGAACTTTTCCTGGATACGGGTCTGGGTAAAGACGTATATTCAGTGATTGGCCAGGGACGGGTTGACGAAATTATTAACAACCGCCCCGAGGAACGGCGGGAGATATTCGAAGAAGCAGCCGGTATTTTTAAATACAAAATGCGCAAGAGAGAGGCCGGACGGAGGCTTGATGAAACCAGGGACAACCTGGTTCGGGTCCAGGATTTGATCTATGAGCTGGAAACCCAGGTGGAGCCACTCCAGGCCCAGGCTGAGGTGACCAGGCAGTACCGGGACTTGAAAGCACGCATTGATGAGGAAGAGAAAAAGCTTTTATCTTATAAAATCCATCAATCCCGTGAACAGCTTGGAAAAATCAACAAACAGCTGCAGAATGTCAACGATGCCTTAATGGCGGCATCATCCCAGGAAGGCCTGGATGAAAAGGAAACTCAGGACTTAAAGAACCGCCTCCAGGACCAGTTCAAACAAAAACAAGAGCAGGAGCAGAAGTTAAACCAGGTTTCAAGGACCCTGGAACACCAGGAACATGAATTGCAACTGTTTGCAGAACGAGAAAGCCGCTGCCGGGATCAAATTGATCAAAATCGCCAGCGAATAAAACAGCTGGAACTGCTCATGGAGGAGCTGTCTGAACAAAAGGTTAAAGCAGAACAGGATTTGCAGTCCAAGCAGGATTATATCGCCAGCCTGCATGAAGACCTGGAGAAACTTCGCCAGGACATGAAGAACCTGGAAGAAAGCGCCCTGCCGAACGAAGTGGAAAAGCAGCAGGAACGGATCTACCAGGCCGGGGTCCGCAGGGAAGCTGCTTCTTCGACCATGGAGGAGCTCAGGCGCCGCCTGGAACGGATAGCAGTTCAGAAAGAAAATCTGGAAAATGAAAAGGCTGGACTGGAGGAGAAACAGGCCCACCTGCAAGAAAAAGCCAGGAATGCGCAGGCCCGGCAGCAGGAATTGTCCGAAAAACTAAAAAAAGCAGAGGAAAATGAAAACCGCCGGTTAGACGAAAAAGAAGCAGCCAGGAAAGAGCTTGCAGATCTATCTGCCCGGGAGCAAAAACATAAAGAGACGCTGCACGGGATTAACAGCAGGCTGAACTTGCTCCAGGATCAGGATTCAGCCCTCTCCGGCTATTACCGTGGTGTGAAAGAAGTCATGCAGGCCCGCTCTACACTACCTGGCATTATCGGGCCGGTGGCGGATTTGATCGATATAGATCAAAAATATATCCAGGCCGTGGAGTCTGCCCTGGGAGGGGCCCTCCAGTACCTGGTTGCTGAAAACGAGCAAGCAGTCCATAAGGCTATCAACTACCTGAAGAGCAATAACCGGGGCTGGGCGACATTTCTTCCGTTGGACATTCTTCATAAAGCTTCAGATCCGCTGGAACGTTATCCCGGCTGGCGCGATTTAAATGGGGTGATCGGCAAAGCTTCAGAACTGGTCCAGGTAGATCCTGCTTACCGTCATGCTGTTGATTACCTGCTGACTTCAATTTTGGTTTGCCGGACCCTGGACGATGCTTCCAGGGCCGCCCGATTTATCAAGCACAGCAACCGGGTGGTAACCCTGGAAGGGGAAATGATAAACCCCGGTGGTATTATCAGGGGCGGAAGCGTGGCTAAAAGAGGTGCTGGTATGCCGCTTGGCCGGCGCAAAGAAATTGAAAGCCTAAAAAAGCAGCAAAGCAAGGCAGAAAAAGACCTGGCCCGGATGTCTTCCGAGCTGGAGACCCTTAATAGTAAGCTTGCAGCTTCTGAGAAAGAAGTCGAAAATGCCGCCCGGGATAGAAAAAGCGCTGCTGAACAATTAAGCGGCGCCCAAAAAGAATTAGCTGCGATCCAGAGTGAACAGAGTGTCTTAAATGATCGCCTCAGGGCCAGCAACAATTCTTTTTCCGAGCTTGAGTCTGAAGAGAAAGATATTAATGGCAGGCTTCAAGACCTGCAGGCCGAGATTGAGCAGTGCCGGCAAGAATCTGATGCCCTGGAACGTGAACTGGCCGGTAAAAAGGAAGAATACCAGAAATACCTGGACGATAAGAAAAAGCTGGATCAGCAAATTACGGAGGTCCTGGTCAGGATCAGTTCATACCAGGAACAGAGGGATACCCTGACGGGCAGGATTGAAGAAATAGAGGCAAATATAAAAAAACCGGCCCGGGAGATCGAAGAAAAAGAAACTGAATACGAAAAACTGCAGCAGGACCTGGAGACCAACAAAGTGGATCAAGAGCAAATTAAAGCTCGCCTGGAAAACCTTAACGAGGAAAAAGCCGGTTTGATCACCGGCCTGGACAGGCAGTCTGAACAGGTCAACCAGACCGAGGCAGAATTAATCGACCATGAAGAAAAGATTAAGCGGCAGCAAAAACAGGTCGCTCGCCAGGAAAAACGAGAGAGACAGCTATCTGTGGAGCAGACCAGGCTCCAGACGGAACTTAATTACCAGGAAATGCGGTTCAGGGAACTTTTTGATTCCCTGGACCTGGTCGAACTGGATGACGATTTCGATCCGGAAGAAAGCCGGCACTTGATTGATAACTACAGGGAGGATATTGAAGCGTTAGGTGAAGTAAACCTGGGGGCAATTGAAGAATTGGCCAGGCTTGAAGAAAGGATCAATTTCCTCAAGGAACAGAAGGAAGATCTTCAAAAGGGAGAAGAATCGCTCTGCAAGGTTTTATCTGAAATTGACCAGCGGATGAAGTATTACTTTAAAAATGCTTTTGAAGCCATTGGCAAAAATTTTAAGCAGACTTTCCAGGAGCTGTTTGAAGGCGGGCAGGTAGTCCTCAAGATGACCGATGCAGACGATATCCTGGAATCGGGAATTGAAATTATCGCGCAACCACCGGGCAAAAAATTACAGAACATCACCCTGTTATCAGCGGGTGAAAAGGTGCTCACTGCCATCGCCCTGGTTTTCGCCATCCTGCGTTACAAGCCGGCTCCCTTTTACCTTCTGGATGAGGTTGAATCGACTCTCGATGATGCCAACCTGGCCCGCTTCACCAAGTTCTTGAGGCAGTCATCCGAACAGGCCCAGTTTATCATGATCACGCACCGGAAGAGAACTATGGAAGAGGCAGATGTGCTATACGGAGTGACTATGTCAGAACCCGGGATTTCTCGGTTGATGTCATTAAAGCTCGAAGATGAAAAAATTGTCAGGGAGAGTATATAAGAATGAGTTTGCTCAATCAGTTTAAAAACGGGTTGGCCCGCAGTAAATCCGGCTTCATGGGACGCCTGGGCAGCCTTTTTAGCTCCGGCGACATAAACGAAGAGGTTTATGAGGAACTGGAAGAAATTCTGGTCAGCGGCGATGTCGGAGTGCAGACCAGCATAAAACTGGTAGATAAACTGCGTGAAGAAGTAAAAGAACGCAGGTTCAAAGAACGGGAGGAAGTTAAAAACCTTCTGCTGGAATTAATCATCGGTATGATGCAGCCCGGTTCACCTCCTGCAGAAGCTGAGGAAAAACCTTATGTAATCCTTATGGTCGGGGTTAATGGTTCCGGCAAAACTACCTCGGCGGCAAAATTAGCCGGGCTCTACTACCGGGATGATAAAGAGGTCCTCCTGGTGGCGGGAGATACTTTTAGGGCTGCCGCCATTGAACAGCTGGAAATCTGGGCCGACAGGGCTGATGTAGAGCTGATCAAAACCCAGGCCGGATCAGATCCATCTGCGCTTTTTTTTGATGCCATGAATGCAGCTAAAGCCAGGGGTGTAGATGTGGTTATCGGTGATACTGCCGGCCGCCTCCACAGCCGCTATAACCTGATGGAGGAGCTAAACAAGATCCACCGGGTTATTGGCCGCAATGTGCCGGGTGCACCACACCAGGTTTTGCTGGTTGTTGATGCCACCACCGGGCAAAATGCCGTGGCCCAGGCTAAAAGTTTTAACCAGTCCCTTCCTATTGATGGCTTGATCCTGACCAAGCTCGACGGTACCGCCCGGGGCGGGATAGTGATTAACATCCAGGATGAGCTGAAGATACCGGTCCGCTACGTGGGTAC
>PUKV01000242.1 GCA_003550645.1 Syntrophomonadaceae bacterium
CCGCCTGCTTGAGTTCTGGCAGGCTGACCTGTTCCGCACGGCAGGTAATTAAAAGGATTGCTGTGCCCGTCAGGGCCAGGATCAATAGTTTCAAGGCGAAATTAAGGCCGATCGAAGGGCCGTAAAAAGCGACCAGGGCAATGGCGGCCACCGCCCCCAGCGGCACGGCCAGTAAAGCTAGAATAGTCTTCAGGGGATAATCCACGGGCCAGAGGCGCCTGGAGATAAAGCCGTAGCTTAAGGCAAAAAGGATGTAGGAAGTGCCCGTGGCCGCTCCCGCGCCGGCAATGCCGAAACGGGGGATTAAGAGAATGTTCAGGCCGATATTAATCACGGCTACCGCCCAGCAGGCCAGCATGATGTAAACGGTTTTGTTTTTGACCATGATTCCCACCGCAGACACTTGAGCGCTGGTAAAAAAGAGAAACCCTCCCGCCAGGAAGGGAATGGCCGCAAAAGAAGCATAGTAGGCGGGCGGGACCAAAATAAAGATCACTTCCTGGGCCAGGGCCACAAAACCGGTCACCACGATACCGGAAGCGGCCAGTAAAAAGAGCATGGTCTTTTTAAAAACTGCAGCCGCCTGCTCCCGGTCTTCTTCAAAAATTTTAACCCCGTGGGGCAGCCAGGACTGTCCGACCGAGGTCTGCAAGAGCATCAGCACCGCCGCCATGGCTGCGGCAATCGAATAGAGGCCTACATCTTCTAAGGTGGCCAATCGGGAAAGCATCAAGCGGTCGGCATTGCTGAACAGCCAGAAGGCCACGTTCATCGGCACCAGCGGCAGGCCGAAAGCCAGCAGCTTCTTCAAGAACTCCAGCGAAAAACGCCACTCTAACAGATCCCGGATAAACCAGAGCCGGACCGGGATCATAACTAACGCCGCTACTGCTGCGCCAAGCAGGGCTCCGGTCACCCCCAGGTCGAACCCGAGTACAAAAGTAACCGCAAGAATGAGCGTCAACGCGGCGGTGATCACGTTCAGGGCGGCAAAAGCTTTGGCCCGGAAGCGGTTGCGCAAAGCCTGGGAAAGAATCAGGTTCATCATCAAAAGCGGGCTTGAAACAAAGCCCACAGCAAGCGCCGCCCGGTAACCGGGCGTGCCCAAAAACCAGTCGGCAAGCGTCCCGCTGAAGGGCAGCACCAGGGCCAGCACCACAATACTCCAAACAGCCAGGAAAGAAAACCAGGTCGCGCTCAGAATCCTTTTTTCTTCTTCACTTTTGCACTGGAAAAAAAAGCGGGTGTAGGCATTGTCGCCGCCCAGGATCAGGATCCCCGTTAAAAATGTGGCCAGCACATTGATAAAACTCCAGGCCCCGTACTGGGAAGGATCAAAAATGCGGGTATAGATGGGGGCGGAAATCAAAGACATTCCCTTGATCAGCAGGCTGCCCGAGCTGTAGATGGCAATGTCTGAAAAAAGCCTCCTAAAGCTGAACCCCGGGCTTTCCCGGGCAGGATCCTCACCCTGCCCCACTTGTTCTTCCCACTCGCCCATCTGCATGCGCTCCTTCATCCCGGCCCTGTCAGTTTAACCCTCCGGACCCCGTCTTTCTTGTTTTAAAAGCCGGACCGGCTCCCTGCGCACCAGTTTCTTAACCCCCAGTCCCAGGAAGTAGGCCAGGCTAAAGAACAGGTGGTAGAAAACTGCAGCCGGGATTATTTTCAGGTGCGAAAACACCGCCCTGAAATCGCCTGCAACCAGCCGGGAGAGCATGAACCCGGTTGAATCGGTCACCAGGTTGAACTTGATCCTCTCCTTTTCACCCGCGCTTAAATGGACCCGGTCATAAAGCTTCAGGTTCAGGTAGCGAATCAGGTAAGCCTCGGCAAAGGTATGGCCGCTCCTGGTGCTCCCGGCCTGCCCGGAACCGCTGTGAAAGCCGGTTATGGTCAGGGGCCTGTGCACGTAAGCCAGGTCATAATAGTTGAGGATGCGGTAGAACAGCTCGCTGTCGGCATGAAGCAGGTCGGTCCTGAAACCGCCCAGCTCCCGGTAGGCCTGGTGTGAGACCAGCAAGGAAGCAGGCGAGTGCACGGTGGAACGGGCTTCCGGCTCGAGCAGCAGGCGGCGCAGGAAGGCCGGGCCGTCCGCCCATTCCTGCCCCGGGGGAAGGATGCCTTTTACCAGGCGCTCGCCAGTATAATAGTGGGAAGAAACCAGGCCCACATTGGCCGACTGTTCCGCCACCCTGACCATCTCGCTCAGGCAGGAAGGCAGAAAGCGATCGTCGTCACCGATAAACTTAAGCCAGCAGCTTTCTCCCGACGCCAGGTCGAAAGCGCGCACGAAATTATCCAGGCGGGGCAGAGTTTTTTCATTGCGGTAGACCTTGATCCGCTCATCTACCGAATATTCGCCGATTATGGCCGGGGTGCCGTCGTTGGAAGCATTGTCGACGATTACAAATTCAAAATTGGGGTAATCCTGGGCCAGGACGCTTTCAATCGCTTCCCGCACATAAGCCTGCCCGTTGTAAACGGGCAGCAGCACACTGATTAGGGGAGAATTCTGGAGGTTCAAGATCTGTGCAGCACCTTTCACGGGCGGGGCCGGTGGTTGCGGTTGTTTAAAATATAGCCCGCCCCTTTTAAACGTTCGCTCAAATACTCTGCCATGCCCTTGTTATGTTGAGAAAGCTCCCTGCGCAAACGGAGGGTGTTATAAAAAGCGGCAGGAACAGCCCGCCAGCCGTAGCGGCGGGCATCGTAGCCGCCTTTAAAAATATTCTTGGCCGGCGCATACCCGGCCATAGCCTTGGTCATACTCATGAAGGGGTGCTCCACCACGTAGCGTGGAGTATACTTGACCACCAGGCCGGCCTGGATGCAATCGTGGATAAAAACCGCTTCCTCTCCGTACTGGATCAGGGGACTGCCGAGGCCGAAACGCTCATCAAAACGGATCCCTTTGTTCCGGATCCGGTCTAAGCGGAAGGCTATTTCCAGAGAAGAAATGTAATGGCCGTTGGTTCCGTTTAAAAAGAACTCGTGCACAGAGTAATCCTTGTACTCCCCTTCACCGTCAGGAGTGGCGATTTTAAAGCAGGCCACATCCACCCGGGTGTCGCTCTGAAAGGCTTCCCGGATCACCTCGATGTTTGCCGGGGTATAGCGCACATCATCATCAGCCAGCAGGGCCACATCCCCATCTGCCAGATCCAAGGCATTGTTGCGGTTGCGAGAAATGCCCCGCCCCGGAAGCTGGGAGACGATCACATCCGGGCGCTGCAGTTCCGGCGGAACCGGTCGGAACTCTTCGCTCGTCACCTGGTGCGAAACAATGTAGTTGACGTCATCCCGCTGCTCCAGCAATATCCTGGTGACCTCTTTTAGGCCTTGATCAATTGTGGCAATTAGAATGTTGATTTTCATCGGTTTAAATTCTCTCTATACCAGTCTACCGTCCGCTCCAGCGCTTCTTCCAGGCTGAACAGCGGGGCCCAGCCCAGAAGACGCCGGGCTTTTTCGGCGCTTAAATACTGATGGACTATTTCATGATCCGCTTCCCCGCGCACGTCCGGTTTCAGGCTGGAATTCATCACGGCCAAAATCTTTTCGACCAGTTCCAGCACGTTCAGCTGGTTCTCGTTGGAAAAGTTAAAGGCTTCCCCGGCCAGCTCCGGGTGCCCGACCAGCTTTTCTGCCAGATGCATGTAAGCCGCCGCTCCGTCCTCAATGTAAAAATAATCGCGGATGTAGCTGCCGTCTGAGCGGATGATCGGACGGCTGCCGCGCAGCACGGAGCGGATCGTACCCGGAATAATCCGATTCCAGTTTAAGTCCCCGCCCCCAAAAAAATTGCCGCACCGGGTCACACCTACCGGCAGGTTATAAGTCAAGTAGTAACTGCGCGTCAGCAGGTCGGCGCAGGATTTACTGACATCATAGGGAAACTCGCCCTCAAGGGGCAGTTCTTCATGGTAGGGCAGGGTTTCCTGCCGCCCGTAAGCCTTGTCGGAAGAGGCCACCACCACCTGCTCCACTTCCGGGCTGCGACGGCAGGCTTCAAGCAAAGACCAGGTACCCTTAATGTTGCTCTCGAAGGTGGAAAGGGGGTTGCGGTTGGCAATGGGCACGATGCTCTGGGCGGCCAGGTGGAAGACTGTTTTCACCTCGTACTCGCCCAGGCAGCGTTCCAAAAATTGCTGGTCGGTAATGCACCCGCGGGCCATATTGACCCGCTCCAAGAGGCCGCCAGTAACCAGCGCTGTCGCCGGCACCCAGTCGCGGACCGGGCAGATCAAGTCAGCCCCGGCCGCCAGCAGCCTTTTCACTAACCAGCCGCCCAGGAAACCGCCGGCGCCTGTTACCAGGACCGGGCGATCGAGCCAGAATGAACTTGGTCCGGCCACAACCAGCACCCCCGTTTAAATCCTTCCTAAATTAACCTTTGAGCGGAAGCTTCCTTTTCCTTTTAACCAGCCAGGAGTTTTCTTTTAACGAAGACTTCTTTATAGGAAGACTCCTTAAAAGAAGGAAGCTTCCGTCTCAAAGGGGAGAGACCGGCCATTTTTACCATACCTTCCAGGGCGCTTCCCCGCTCTTCCAGTACGTCTCCAAAATTTTAAGCTCCCGGTAGGTATCCATGCACTGCCAGAAATCATCATGCCGGTAAGCCACCAGCTGGCCGTCCGCGGCAATGTTGCGCAAAGGCTCGCTTTCCCAGGGCACATCGGCCTCGATATATTCCAGCGCCTTTTTTTCGACTACGAAAAAGCCGCCGTTGATCCAGCCTTCGCCGGTCAAAGGTTTTTCCACAAACTCGGTAATCAAATCGCCTTCGGTAAAATTGATACTGCCGAAACGGGCCGGCGGGCGCACCGCCGTCACCGTCACCAGCTTGCCGTTTCTACGGTGATAATCAACCAGGTTCCTGATATCGACGTTGCAGACCCCGTCACCGTAAGTGAGCATAAAAGTATCTTCTGTAATCCAGTCCTCCAGCTTCTTGATCCGCCCGCCGGTGTTGGAGTAGAGCCCGGTCTCGACCAGGTGGACCAGCCAGTCTTCCTTGACCTCGTCATGAACTCTTGTCTCACCACTGGCCAGGGAAATAGAAAGACTGCCGTTCATGGAAAAATAGTCCTGGAAGTAACGCTTGATCATTTCGCCCTTGTAGCCCAGGGCCACGATGAATTCTTTAAAGCCGTAATGGGCATAATGCTTCATGATATGCCAGATAATCGGCCGCCCGCCCACTTCCACCAGCGGTTTGGGACGGGTAATGGTTTCTTCGGCCAGGCGGGGGCCCATCCCGCCGGCTAATATCACCACTTTCATCAGGCTGCCTCCCAAATCTTGTTTTCTCCCTGTCTTCTCTCTCACTCCTATAATTCACTGCCCGGGGGCAAATTCCCTTTTTTTGATTAGATCAGGCTTTCATAAACAGACAAAGTCTTTTCAACCATTTGGTCCAGGTTAAAGTATGCTTCGAAACGCTTCCGCCCCACTTCACCCATGACGCGGCGCTGCAGGGGATTGTCAATCAATCTTTCCAAATGTTCTTTTAAGCTCCCGGACTCACCCGGCGGGAAAAGCAGGCCGCTTTCCCCCTCTGACACCGCCTCGGGAATGCCGCCTGCGCGTGCGGCCACTACCGGCAAACCCGCCCGCATCGCTTCCAGGATGCTTAAAGGAAAACCTTCCCTCCTGGAACTGAGAATAAAGACCTGCGCACCGGCTAAAACCTGCGGCACATCGCCGCGGTGACCTAAGAAGGTCACTCTTTCGCTCAAACCCAGCTTCCCGGCCAGTTCCTTTGCTTTCTCCAATCCCGGGCCATCTCCGACCAAATCCAGCGTCCACTGCTTATCTGTTAAACCGGCAAGGGACTTAAACAAAGTTTCATGGTCCTTGGGGGCGGCAAAGCGGGCTACCATGACCAGCCGGGGCGGTTCTTGTCCCGGCTCAGACCTGAACGCTTTCCCCAGGTCGGGCAGGCCGTTATGGACCACGGCCATTTTTTCAGCCGGGATTACGCCCAGCTTACGGGCCACTTCAAATTCGCTCTGTGCAACGGCAATGACCCTGTCCCCCACCCGGGCGGCGGTTTTTTCCATGAACCGGTAAAAACGGCCACCCGGGGAGCCCAGCTTTTGATTAAACAAAAATCCGTGCGAAGTATGGATTACCGGGATATTGAGCGAGCGGGCTGCCAGGCGCCCCAGGAACCCGGCCTTATTGGAGTGGGTGGTCACCAGGTCCGGCTGCAGCTCCTGCAGGGTCCGGCGCAGCTCCTTCAATGCGGCCAGGTCCCGGCCGGGCCTGATCGGATGGACCAGCCGGTTTAGTTTCCGGCAGGTTATACCCAGCTGTTCCAGGGCTTCAAAAAGGACCCCACCTCCGCCGGCTAAAACCTGCACCCCGTACCCGCGTTCCTTTAAAGCCGAAGCCAGCTCCAGGACGTGGACCTGGGCCCCGCCCAGGTCGTCAGCCCGGGTGATCACGAAACAGATGCGTTCCAGCTCGGGCCGCCCCGGGTCTGCTACCGGTTCAATCCTGTTTTCAGCAAGGGGCCTCTTTCTACCGGCCCGGTTTTGATCACCAGTTGTTATGAGCTGCCGGCCGGCTGTTTCTTTTGCCAGTGCGGTTTTGTTTTTTTCACTCACCCGTATCCAAACCCCTCTAACCTGC
>PUKV01000274.1 GCA_003550645.1 Syntrophomonadaceae bacterium
CATGCCAGGGGGACGTTTCACTTGTCATGCATGACAGGGGGACGTTTCACTTGTCATGTCTAACCCTGCTTTTCACATGACAGAAGGTGACAAGTGAAACGTCCCCCTGTCATCTAGCCTTGCTTTTCGAGTTCTATGATCATGTCACGCAGTTCTGCTGCTTTTTCAAAGGCCAGTTCCCTGGATGCTTTGTTCATTTCCTTGCGCAGTTCCTTGATCATTTTGCGGCGTTTGCCCTGGTCAACTTTTTTCAATTCTTCCACAGCATAGCTTTCCGTTTCTTCGGCCACCGCCGTTGCCTCGATCACGGCCCGGATCGGTTTGATGATGCTCTGCGGGGTAATGTTGTGCTGTTCGTTATAGGCCAGCTGCTTCTGGCGCCGGCGTTCTGTTTCGTCAATTGCCCGCTGCATGGAGGGGGTGATTTCTTCGGCGTACATGACCACCCTGCCTTCAATATTGCGGGCGGTGCGCCCGATGGTCTGGATCAGGGAACGATCCGAGCGCAGGAAGCCTTCTTTATCGGCATCCAGGATGGCCACCAGGGTAACCTCGGGCAGGTCGAGGCCTTCACGGAGCAGGTTGATCCCGACCAGGACATCGAAATCACCCAGCCGCAGGCCCCTGATGATGGTCATGCGCTCCAGGGCATCGATCTCGGAATGCATGTAGCGCACCCGGAGGCCCATGTTGCGGTAATATTCGGTCAGGTCTTCAGCCATCCGTTTGGTCATGGTGGTAACCAGGACCCGCTGGTCTTTTTCAGCCCTGGCCCTGATCTCCCCGTAGAGGTCATCAACCTGCCCTCCGGCCGGCCTGACTTCCACCACCGGATCGGCCAGCCCGGTGGGCCGGATGATCTGTTCCACAACCGCATCGCTGTGCTGGTGCTCCCACGGGCCGGGGGTGGCCGAAACCAGGATGGCCTGGTTGACTAAGGATTCGAACTCCTCAAAGCGGAGCGGGCGGTTGTCAAGGGCGGAAGGTAGCCTGAAACCGTGCTCCACGAGGGTGCTTTTCCGTGATAAATCTCCCCGGTACATCCCGTTGATCTGGGGGATGGTAATATGCGACTCATCGATCACGACGAGAATTTCGGGAGGAAAGTAATCCATCAGGGTCGCCGGGCGGCTGCCGGGTGGCCTCCCGTCCAGGTGCCGCGAGTAGTTTTCAATACCGCTGCAAAATCCGATTTCCTGGAGCATTTCCAAATCAAACAGGGTCCTCTGCTCCAGCCTCTGCGCTTCAAGCAGGTTGCCCTCTTTCTTAAATTTTGCCAGCTGTTCCTGCAGTTCCGCCTCGATATCGCCGATCGCCCGCTGCAGCTGGTCGGGGGCGGTCACGTAGTGAGTGGCCGGGAATATGGCCACATGAGCCCTCTCACCGATAACCTTACCGCTGACCAGGTCCACCTCTCTCAGTCTCTCTATTTCATCCCCGAAAAGTTCCACCCGGATGGCGGCCTCAGAAAAGGAAGCGGGGATAATTTCAATTACGTCTCCCCTGACCCGGAAGGTGCCGCGGTGAAAGTCGATCTCGTTGCGCTGGTAATGGATTTCTACCAGGCGGTTAATGATATCTTCCCGGCTGAGCCTGGCCCCCGGACGCAGGGATAATACCTGCTCACTGTATTCATGGGGTGAACCCAGGCCGTAAATACAGGAAACAGAAGCGACAATGATCACATCTTTTCTCTCCAGGAGGGCACTGGTGGCCGAATGGCGCAGCTTGTCAATTTCATCATTAATCGAGGAATCTTTCTCGATATAGGTGTCACTCTGGGGGATATAAGCCTCCGGCTGGTAATAATCGTAATAGCTGATGAAATACTCCACAGCATTGTCCGGGAATAGCTCCTTGAACTCACTGCAGAGCTGGGCGGCCAGGATTTTATTCGGTGCCATGACCAGGGTCGGGCGCTGGACCCTTTCGATGACATTGGCGATGGTAAATGTCTTCCCGGAACCGGTAACTCCAAGTAAAGTCTGGTACCGGGAGCCCCGGTGTAAACCTTGCACCAGGGTTTCGATAGCCTCCGGCTGATCGCCGGTAGGCTGGTATGCAGATCTGATTTTGAAGCCACTGCTCACGACCATTTATACACCTCCCGTCCAGCGCCTTGCCTGTGCTGGCTGGCAATAATTATTATAACGCATCTGCCCGGGTGCTGCCACGCTGGGCAGTTCAAGATAATATTCTATTGGCAAAGGGTTTTAAGAAATGCTCCGCTTTTTGCCTTTGCTGCGCAGGCGTTTTAACCGGGCAAAGGGCTCCGGTTTGCGCACTTCAAGGTAGACCGGCGAATCCGTTGCGGGAACCGGTACCAGGCCCAGGGCCGCACTGCGGTGCAGGAGCGAGTAGTGGGAACGGTAAGAATTAAGGCGGGCCTTGAAAGTGCCGTTGGAATATTCCCCTTCCCGGGTCTGCTTCTTCAAAACTGCTGAGAAAGGCTTATTCTCCCTGCTGCCATCCAAAAGGACCATAAAATAACTGGTTTCTATTTTCTCCAGCAAGTCCCTGTTGTCGGTAACCGGATCACCGTTAACCTTCAGGATAATATCATCCTGCTGCACGCCGGCTTCGTGCGCCGGGGTACCGGGTAGAACCATCATCACAGTTACCCCCGGCCCGGCCTGGCGGTAGCGCGGAGGACTGCTTTCTTCCCGGTTCTTCCCGAAGAGGATTAACAGTTCGTGCCCCAGGGGAGCAAATAGCACTCCGGGTAGTATTAAAGGCGGGAAAAATTCTGAACTTACCGCAACAATCAACAAAATAATACTGTAAAGGGCTAAGCTTTTGGCAGAAAAAGCGGTTCTTTCACGCGGAGTCGAAGAAAGGACCATGTCGCCGTAACCCAACCCGGCCGCAACCGGGACAATCATAAACTGCAGGCTTTTTCCCTCGCCGGGTTCAAAGGCCGGTTGAAGAATCGGCCACCACTCCGGCATGCTAACCCCTATTATTTCCGGTTCCGCCACCACTGTTACCAGCAGGGCAACCAGGGGCATGGGCCAAAACCGCTGCAGCGAAAAGGCGCCTACCACTTCCCCGTTATCCCTTTTCAAATAGATCGGGCTGCTTCCCCAGTGCCCACCAACATAGATTAACAGGGCTTCGGCCAGGTGCAGTAAACCAATCAGGACCAGGAGAGCGGGAATATGGATGCGCATCAGCGATTCTACCACCACATTTTCACCCAGCACCGGAAACAATGGCAGCAGGATATAACGGACTATTAGGACCGCGGTGGCAACAATACCACCGGCATAGGAAAAGCAGAGATAGCGGGGATTGACTAAAAGCAGCAGCAGGGCCACCGGCCAGATAAAATAGAGGCCAATCTGCTCCAGGGAAAGGCCGAGAAAGACCAGGATGGCGCTGGCGCCAAAGCCTCCCACCATGCCCAGGGCCACGGAAAGGAGCATCTGCCTGCCGACCCGGTTAATACTGCGGCCGAAAAGCTTTTCTTCAGTTGCAGCCTGACGCCTGTACTGCAGGTAGACCAAAAACAGCACAATCCAGAAGATGGGCATAACCAGGGCAATCATGAACGTGGTTAAAAAGATCTGGCTTATTTCAAAGAAAAGGTGCATAAATTATTCGGTTCCCCCATGATCATTCCAGGCTTCTGGATCTTCGAGCAGTTCCATTCCATAATTAAGCTGTTCATCCTGTTCCCGAGAGGCCACATCAAGGGCTTCTCTCAACTCCACCCAGGTTAAGTCGTCAAATTCCCCGCTGGGGCTGATCCCGGCGTCGACCTGGAAATCAGTCAGGGCCTGGGCAGTATTATCATCGAAGTAGCCACTGTTTTCCACATCATAGCCCAGCTGGGCCAGCATTTCCTGCAGCATCTCCACATCGGTCCCGTAATCATTCAATTCGAGGCGGCCGGGATGAAAATAACGGTAATAGTGCAAGATATCAGGCATTTCCACTTCATAATCTGGAGTAATGCCATGCTTGTCAATATTGTGGCCCGAAGGAGTAAAATAATTGGCAACGGTTAGCATAATCGCATTTTCACCGGATAGCTCTTCGAGCTGCTGCACCGAGGCTTTGCCATAAGTAGTCTGGCCAACCAGCAGGGCAGCATCCCGGTCCTGCATGGCTCCAGCCAAAAGTTCCGACGAACTGGCCGATTCTTCATTGATCAGCACTACGATCGGATAAGGTTTTCGGGGAGCTGTAGAACTGTGGACAGTCCTGACTTCCCCGTCGCGGCCGACCAGTCGGACAATTTCACCTTCCGGGACTATTTCCCTGGCGATCTTCACAACCTGGTCCACCAGCCCACCAGGATTGTTGCGCAAATCCAAAATCAAGCCCTTTTCCAGCCCTTCTTGCTCAAACTGCTCCAGGCGATCCAAAAATTCCCCGGCAGTATTGCTGTCGAAATTGGTGATAGCTATGTATCCAACTTCCTCGTCCAGCCTTTCACTGGTCACGGTAGTAATCTGGATTTCTTCCCTCCTGACGGTCATTTCAAGGGAATCCTCGGATCCCGGACGGCGTATTTTTACATCAACTGTAGTGTCGCTCGGGCCCCTGAGCAGCTCCACGGCCCGGTCCAGGCCCTCACCTTCCAGGGTCTGCCCATCTGCTTCCAGGATCCGGTCCCCGGCGATTATACCGCTTCTTTCGGCGGGAGAATCGGGGAAGGCCTCAAATACTATGATGTCATCACCGGCTTCAATAATCCTGATTCCTACGCCGCCGTAAGAACCCCTGGTATCAAGCAGGAACTCTTCCAGTTCAGCGGGGTCGTAGAAACGGACCTGGGGATCGTCGATAATATCAATCATGCCCCGAATAGCACCTTCAATCAGTATTTCGGTTTCCACAGAATAAAAGTAATTGCTGGTTATCCTGTCCAGGGCTTCAAAAAAGATTTGCGCCTCTTCATCGAGCTCTTGATCCCGCTGTTCATACCTGATGATTGTCCGCGGTTCTTCCTCTATTAACTGATCGGAATTATTGGAAAACAAAAGGTAATTCAAGGTATTGGTCCCGATCAACAGAACCACAAAAATTATTAACAGCCTGAACAGCAGTGATTTGTCTAACCGTTCCAAAACCTCTCCCCCAGTCTCCATCAAATTCATAATCCCCGTAAAAGGGATCCGGTAACTATAATACCATAAATACTGATCGATTTGTCTACACTATGGAACCTGTTCTCACCATTTACATTTACATATAATCAGCTGCTTATTTTTTTATTGTAACTAAAGCCTACTTCACCTGGTACAGCCAGGCACTACAGCAAAACTTATGTCGTAAATCAGGGCCAGTTAAACCATGGGGTCAATACCTTCGTGTTCCCTTCAGCCTTCGCTGCGCTGCTAGACGCTCAACCCTTCTTCGCGGTAGGGCTAAAAAAAACAGCCACCCTCAGCAATGCTGCCGGGATGGCCGGGTAGAGATCTAACTGATCGTTTTCCTGTTAAACTTACTGGTATCAGCTTATTTCAGGCGGCTTAACGAGTCGGCTCCAGCTTATGCCTGTTAGACTTGCAGCCGGTCTGGCCAGGCCTTTTCTTCAGACTGTAGCCTGCCTTTAGAAATATTGCATTGGATCATAGCGATGATCAGGCCCACCACTCGGATAATTGCGGACCGGTGATTTTTCGTATTCCCTCACTTCGAAATGCAGGTGGACGCCTGTGCTGTAACCGGTAGTCCCGGCCCTGGCAATCCTTTGACCGCGATCCACTACCTCGCCCTTGCTTACCAGGATACTGCTCATGTGGGCATAGAGGGTAACGGTCCCGGCGCCGTGGTCAATCATAAGGCAGTTACCGTAGCCACCGTTCCAGCCGGAGTAGATCACTTCTCCTCTTTCGGCGGCTAAAATATAATTTGCCGCGCCGTTATGAGGGGCGATATCGAGCCCACCGTGCCAGGCCTGTTGACCGCTGAAAGGATCCCGGCGCCAGCCGAAACCCGAAGTGATCCTGGTCGGCGGTTCGATGGGCCAGTGCAGATCCCCATCAATGCCTGAAAACTGGCTTTGCGCCTGGGCGATCAATTCCCGGATCATCGAGTCGAGGCGCTGGGCTTCTTTTTCAAGATCTTCAATGGCCTGCAGGTTTTTGGCAATCTCTCCCTGCAGTTCGTCGAGAATAACTTCCCGGTCGTCTGCCGCCTGCTTCATTTCCTGTTCGTTGGCGGCAACCTGCCGGTGCATATTTTCAAGTTCGGCCTTGTTCTCTTCCAACTCGTCTTTCCAGGCCTGGATTAGATCCCTCTCAGCCTGGATTTCCTCAATTAAACGCAGATCATTTGAAGCAATAATGCTCAAATTGTAAAGCCTGGTCAGGAAATCGGAAAAGCTGCTGGATTCAAACAAAACTTCCAGGTACGAAACCACACCAAATTGCTGGATAGCCCGCAGGCGTAGATTCAACAGCTCTTCCTGGTAGCTGAGCCTTTCTTCCGCTTCGGCTAATTCCTCTTCAGCATGGGCAATCTCTTGTTCTACTTCGCCTATTTCACCCTGCAGGCGCTGCTGCTCTTTCTCCAACTCATCAATACGAATTTCAAGTTCTTCAAGCTCCTCCTTAAGCGCTGCTTCACGGTTCAGACGATGTTCAAGGACGCTTTTTTCTTCTCTTTTGCGCTCTTC
>PUKV01000092.1 GCA_003550645.1 Syntrophomonadaceae bacterium
CAGGTTTGATGTTTGTTTTGGAAATATTAAACCAGTTGACCCCGGATGATTTGACCGCCGGGAATCGGATAGCCGGCACGGGTACCATCGACCTGGAAGAGAGAATCGGGCGGGTCGGCGGTGTGCCCCAGAAAGTATTTGCTGCTGAAAATGCCGGGATCAATTATTTCCTGGTTCCTGAGAAAAATTATAAAGATGCCCTGGCGGTGGCAAAAGAGGTGGAACTCGTCCCGGTATCAGATCTTGACCAGGTTCTGCAATTTTTATCAGAACTTCAGGATTAAAAAACCCCCTTTTGACAGTGTATTCAGGCGATGCTATACTTTATATAGAAGAGCGATAAGGGACCGAGTAAACAAGGCGGTCGCGGGAAGATTGCCGCAAGGTGCTTCTCGAGGAAAGTCCGAGCTCCGCAGGGCAGGGTGCTGGGTAACGCCCAGTGAGGGTGACCTTAAGGCCAGTGCCACAGAAACCATACCGCCCGGTGCTCAGCAGTAAGGGCAAGAGCATAGGATCCTGTAAAAAGAATCTGTTCTTGTGTTTACCGCTGAGCGTCGGGTAAGGGTGCAACGGTGCGGTAAGAGCGCACCAGGGACCGGGAGACCGGTTCGCTAGGTAAACCCCACCCGGAGCAAGACCAAATAGGGGGAGAATAAGGTTGCCCGCCGACTCCCCGGGTTAGGTTGCTTGAGGCGCCAGGCAACTGGTGCCCCAGATAGATGGCTGCCGCTTCCCGGTATTTCCGGGAAGAACAGAACTCGGCTTAATAGTTTGCTCGGTCCCTTATCTGATCTTAAATATCCCGTGAGGGATAATTTTTTTATATGGCGCCGCCAGCATTATCCCAAACAACTCACCCTTAATTTAATTCTTATGGTAGAATAACAGGGATAAAATTATTTCAGGGGCTGGAAAGTATTGACCGATTGGATTAAATTTATGGGCACTGCCGGAGCCCGCTTTGTTGTGTCCAAGCAACTTCGCTCCTCAGCGGGAACATGGTGTTTTTTCCAGGGCAAAAATATCCTTGTTGATCCCGGGCCGGGAACATTGAAGAGCTGTTTTTCCGGAGACCAGGTATTAAATCCTGAATTACTTGACGCAGTGATTCTTTCTCACCGCCATCTTGACCATTCAACAGATGTCAATGTTATTGTCGAAGCGATGACACACGGCACTTTTAACCGCAGGGGGTACCTGTTTGCTCCTTCTGATGCGGTGGAAAAGTATGAGCCGGTTGTATTTTCACATGTTCGCAGCTCGGTGGAAGGTCTGGAAATATTAAAAGAAAACGGTTCGTACTCGCTTGATTCCCTATATTTTGAAACCCCGGTCCGGCATGACCACCCGGCAGAAACCTACGGTTTAAAATTTAAACTGGAACGGGGAACGGTGTCGTTCATTACCGATACCAAATATTCACCGGATTTAATAGACAGTTACCGGGGCAGCGATTTATTGATCATGAATGTATTGTTAAAAGAGCCTTTTCCGGACCGGGACATCAAGCACCTTGACCTCATGGCGGCCCAGAAAATCATTGAAGCCATTCGCCCCCGGCTGGCCGTCATGACTCATTTTGGGTTGACCATGCTCAATAATAATCCGGGATTGTTGGCTGAGCAGGTGACTGAAAATACGGGGGTTAAAGTAGTTGCCGCTGTAGATGATCTAATAATTGAGCTTGATCGGGTTTTGTAGATGTTTAATCAAAAAATATAGAGGACATATGGAGGTATTAAGAAATGGGCTTTTTAAGCGCTGAAGAGCAGTACAAAATTTTAACAGAAAACATTTCTGAAATCATTACCGACGAAGAGTTTCGCAGTAAGCTGGAAAGAAGTGTGAACGATAATAAGCCGCTGCGCTGCAAACTGGGCATTGATCCATCCGCCCCGGACCTTCATATCGGGCATGCCGTGGTCCTGCACAAGTTGAGGCAGTTTCAGGATCTCGGCCATCATGTGGTCTTGATTATAGGAGATTTTACAGGGATGATTGGCGATCCTACAGGCAGATCGGAGATGCGCAAACAGCTAACAGTAGAAGAGGTCATGTCAAATGCGCAGACATACCAGGAACAGTTATTTTTGATCCTCAACCCGGAGCGGACCGAACTGGTATTTAACAGCAGCTGGCTGTCCAAGCTTAACTTTGCCGATGTTATCAAGCTGGCTTCAAAACTGACCGTGGCCAGGATGATGGAGAGGGAAGACTTTTACAGGAGGTACAGAGATAACGTATCCATCGGCATCCACGAATTTTTCTATCCTTTAATGCAGGGTTATGATTCAATAGCCGTTCGGGCGGATATCGAATTCGGAGCCACCGAACAGAAGTTCAACCTGTTGATGGGACGGCAGCTGCAGCGTGATTACGGCCAGGAGCCGCAGGTTGCCTTTACTATGCCAATCCTGGTTGGCACCAACGGCGTTGAGAAAATGAGTAAAAGCCTGGGCAACTACATTGGGCTTACCGAGTCCCCGGATCAGATCTATGGCAAGGCGATGTCCATTCCCGATGATTTGATGGATGAATACTTCCGCCTGGCCACCACTATGCCCTCACAAGAAATTAACAGTATCCTGGAGGAGGTAAGCAGCGGGAAGCTGCATCCCCGCGATGCCAAGATGCGGTTGGCCAGGGAACTGGTGGCCCTGTATCACGGGTCAGGCGCCGCAGAGGAGGCAGAAGAAAACTTCAAACAGGTTTTCCAGAAAGGGCAAATGCCGAGCGAAATGGAAGCCTTTATATTCGAAGCGCCGGCAGGCCTGGTTTCGGTTATGGTTGATGCCGGGCTGGCCCCGAGCAAGAGCGAAGCCAGGCGCCTGATCAAGCAGGGCGGGGTAAAAATTAACGGCGAAACAGCAGGCGCAATTGATCTCGAACTTCATAAGAACAAAGATGACAAAGAGCATATTATCCAGGTTGGCAAAAGAAAATTTGCCCGGGTCAAGATAACCTAGATTTTTTGCTTAAGCTTTTTTAAACATGATATAAAAGATGGGCATAAAAGATTAAAAAGGCCGCCCGTAACCGGGCGGCCTTTTTGGCGGGCAAACTTATTATTTCCCCGTGTAGCCTTCTTTAATAGCGGCAACCACCTGCGGATCCATAAGTGTGGTTACATCACCGAGGTCTCTCTGTTCGGCAATATCACGAAGCAGGCGCCGCATGATCTTGCCACTCCTGGTTTTTGGCAATTCATAGGTAAAATATATTTCTTCCGGGCGGGCAATCGCCCCGATTTTTTTACCCACATGGGCCTTCAATTCCTGGGCCAGTTCTTCGCTACCCTCGTACCCTTCTTTCAGGGTTACAAAAGCGGTAATAGAGTGGCCCTTGATTTCGTGCACTTTCCCGATTACTGCAGCCTCTGCTGTTGAGTCATGATCAACCAGCGCGCTTTCCACTTCCATAGTGCCTATCCTGTGACCGGATACATTGAGGACATCATCGACGCGTCCCATGATCCAAAAATAGCCATCCTGATCTTTCCAGGCCCCGTCACCGGTAAAGTACATGCCGGGATACTGTTGCCAGTAAGTGTTTTCAAAGCGCTCGGGATCACCGTGCAGGGTGCGCAGCATGGCCGGCCAGGGAGATTTGATTACCAGAAATCCTCTTTGTCCAGACTTGGTTGATTTGCCCCGGTCGTCAACAACGTCAGCTTCAACGCCCGGGAAAGTCCAAGATGCCGATCCCGGTTTTAAGGGAGTTACACCGGGCAGGGGCGTAATCATGATCATGCCCGTTTCAGTCTGCCACCAGGTATCAACAATCGGGCAGTTACTTTTGCCGATATTTTCGTAGTACCATAGCCATGCTTCCGGGTTAATCGGTTCGCCGACCGACCCCAGCAGGCGCAGACTCGAAAGGTCGCGCTTGTTGGGATACTGGTTCCCCCAGCGCATAAAAGAACGGATTGCCGTGGGTGCCGTGTAAAAGACGGAAATTTTGTACTTTTCGATAAGCTCCCAGAAGCGATCACGGGCCGGGTAATCAGGAGTGCCCTCGTAAATGAAAGAGCTGGATCCGTTTGACAGGGGACCGTAAACTATGTAACTGTGACCCGTTATCCAGCCGATATCGGCAGTGCACCAGTAAATATCATCTTCGTGGTGGTCGAAGACATAGCGAAAAGTTGTGTGCACTCCGACCAGGTAACCGCCGGTAGAATGCAGGATTCCCTTTGGTTTTCCTGTTGTTCCGCTGCTGTAGAGGATAAATAGCGGATCTTCAGCATCTATGGTAACCGGCGCAAAGTCGGTTTCGGCATCCGCCATTAAATCCGACCAGAGCAGATCCCGGCCTTTTTTGGGTTCGTATGAGCTGCCGGTTCGATTAACAATTACTACTTTTTCCACGCTCGGGCATTCTTCCAGGGCTTCTTCAGCAGCGCTGCGCATGGGGATAACTTTGCCGCGCCTGTTGGCTCCGTCTGCGGTGACAACCAGCTTGGATTCTGAATCAAGGATCCGATCTTTAAGCGCATCGGGGCTAAACCCCCCGAATACAACACTGTGGACGGCTCCGATCCGGGTACAGGCCAGCATGGCAACTATAGCTTCAGGAATCATGGGCATCCATATGGTGACCGCGTCACCTTTTTTCACGCCCAGTTTATCCATGGCGTTGCTGAACTTGCAGACTTCTGTCAGTAGTTCACTGTAGGTAAGGGAAACGCTGTCACCTTCTTCGCCCTCAAAAATGAGAGCTTTTTTATTACCCAGCCCGTTTTCGATGTGCACATCTAGACAGTTTTCTGATACGTTCAGTTTTCCATTAACAAACCACTTGTAATAGGGCGGGTTATCATCATCTAAAACACGCTCCCATTTATCACTCCACTGCAGGTTTTCGGCCATCCCGGCCCAGAAAGCTAGCCGGTCTTTTTCTGCCTCCTGGAACAGGCTCTTGTCATTTGCCCTTGCTGTTTCGGCAAAACCAGCCGGCGGTTGGAGCGGTTCATAATGTTCTTCGCCTACAACATCATCGTCTTTTCTTTTTGCCATACGCAGGTCCTCCTCATAAAGATTTATCTGCCACGCATTAAATTCGCTATAAAGATGTTGAATACCTTCAACTTTCAGGCAATAAATTTAATGGAATTAGTGTCAATAATATAATAATAAAAACATTTGATCATGTAAGCGGGTTTAAAACTGACTGGTTCAGTGCAGAACGGGCTTAGTGATTTCCGCTTGTACGGGCGCAATCACCGGGCGATTTTAATTAACGCCCAGGCAGCAATTGGCGAAATGGCGGACATCTTTTTGCTCGAGATTGGTTCCGATCCTGGCCAGCAATATGTTGCAGGGATGTTCCCTGATTTCAGGGTCTTCTGTTTCCCAGGGGACAAAACCATATTGGCCAAATAATTTTAGCATATACTTCCGGTAATCCCACGGTGACAGGCAGGTATTTTTCAGGTCCCAGCTGTAGATAGTGTGCACGGCAATCGTAATAAAGTCTTCAAAATATTTAAAGTCAGGATCTTTAAAAATCGTGTCAAACAGGGTTTTGCTCAGGCCCATTTTTCGCCATGACAAATCTGTTTCAACACTTCCCAGTTCAAGCAGTCTCGGGAAACATCGCTTGATCCACCAGGGAAAATCAGGTTTTTGAAAGGAAACATAAGTTATAATGTTATTGGCCAGGGCAGCTGTGAAAACTATGCCGTCGGGTTCCTTAGAATGCTCAATCAGGGCTTGCTGTTGTCTTTTCGGCGGCCGGAAGCAGGACAGCCCTTCTGAGAAATGGTAATCGGATAATGTTCCCGCGCTTACCGGACCCCTGATATGGAGCCAGCCAAGATCTGTAGATATTATTTTGCTGACAGAGTCATAGGCCGGTTTTTCAAATCTGCTGTCAACATCACTGGCAGTATCCTTCATAATGCATCCCTGCATTTATTCTAACATACAAAAGGGAATAAAGGAAATCAACTCTCCCATTTT
Organism: Syntrophomonadaceae bacterium; assembly: GCA_003550645.1. Taxonomy (GTDB): domain Bacteria; phylum Bacillota; class Dethiobacteria; order DTU022; family DTU022; genus B1SED10-74M. Next base: position 5,961 of record PUKV01000092.1, read on the forward strand.
AACCCTGCGTATCTCGACTTATTTGTTTTTATGAAGCTATTATTAAAAATATTTTTAACAACCATTTTTAAGCTATTTTTAGACGAAAATCAATGTTTTTCACCTTGACATCAACTAGGGCCTGTGCTAATATTAGTCTTGCACAAAACAAGAGAAAGTTTCGTTCTTTGAAAACTGAGCAGAGTAAGGAAAGGGTCTCTTGAATGATTGGAATTAATGAAAAGAGGCCTTGCGATCAGTGTTAATTGAGCTGGGGTTAAGATTAGGTGTTAAGTTTATAGAGATATAAACTGGAGAGTTTGATCCTGGCTCAGGACGAACGCTGGCGGCGTGCCTAACACATGCAAGTCGAGCGAAGCTGCTCTTAAACTTCGGTTTTAGGGTAGACTTAGCGGCGGACGGGTGAGTAACCCGTGGGTAATCTGCCTGGAAGCCTGGGATAACAGCTCGAAAGGGCTGCTAATACCGGATGATACCATTAGCGTAAGTTAATGGTCAAAGCGTTAAGTAGCGTTTTCAGATGAGCCCGCGTCCCATTAGCTGGTTGGTAGGGTAAAGGCCTACCAAGGCGACGATGGGTAGCCGGTCTGAGAGGATGGTCGGCCACACTGGGACTGAGACACGGCCCAGACTCCTACGGGAGGCAGCAGTGGGGAATTTTGCG
>PUKV01000109.1 GCA_003550645.1 Syntrophomonadaceae bacterium
AAACCGTTACACGATTTCGAGTCGTGCGCCTTCAGCCAGACTCGGCCATCTCTCCGCATCCATGATATATATTACAACAGGGCCGGAGTGATTGTAAAGGGTCCGGTTGCCCTCGCTCAACAAGCAATCAACTTCAATCCCGCCTCTGGCGAAAAAAATCCCTGAGCAGGGCGGCACACTGTTCCTGCATTACTCCACCGCTGACTTTCAGGCTGTGATTTAGGCGGCTGTCCCGCACAAGATCGTACAGGCTGACTACAGCTCCTGCTTTCGGGTCGGGAGCTCCAAACACCAGGCGGTGCAAACGGGCCAGCACCAGGGCACCCGCACACATCGGGCAGGGCTCTAAAGTTACATAAAGGGTGCACTCACTTAGCCGCCAGCCGCCAAGTTTTTCTCCTGCTTGCCTGATCAGGAGGATTTCAGCATGAGCGGTGGCGTCATTCAACTCTTCCCGGCGGTTGCGTTCGGCAGCCAGGACTTCACCATCCTTGATTATAACTGCTCCGATTGGCACTTCACCGGCTTTTTCCGCTTCTTCTGCCTGCTTTATAGCTTCCGCCATAAACCTGAGGTCATCGGCCTGTTTCATTTTCTTAAACCCCCCGTAAAGCTATTATAGCACGCCCCTTAGGATTTCTAATAAAACCGGTTAGATCCGCTCAACCGTTATCAACAGGCTGTTTATCTTATCTTGGCTGGCTCAGGGCAAACAACACAGTAAAAGCGACCAATAAAAATGCCCCTTAACGGGGCATCATTTAAAAGCTCTGGTTGTGCAATCAATTTTTGTTCAATAAAAAAGCTCTACCTTTCAAAGCGAAGCTCTCTGAACACATCTCCAACGTCCGAATCAGGGTGGCTGACCAGGTCGATTACTATACCGTCCCAGGTGTCAACCATGGTAATAGTTTCCGGTTCAGAAGCAGAAAGCTCTGCTATTCTTTCCCATTCGTCCGTGCCCCTGTTGTGCAGTTCAAGGTAACTGGTATCATCAGAAGTTACCAGGCGGTACTCGGTCCTGAACCAGTACCCTTCCGAAGGCACGGCAATGCTGACCATATCGTTGGGTTGGAACTGGAAAAAGATCTCTTCATCCCCGGTTGTTCCCTTCCAGGATCCGAGAATATCATCCGTTTCTACAGCTTCAGCAACCGGAACTCCTGCATCGCCCAACAAGAACCAGTAGCCGGCGCCTGCTCCGGTCAAGAGCAGCAGAACAGCTACCACAATCAAGGGAACAAGAAATTTTCGGTTCTTCTTTTCCGGCGCTGCATGATAATGTATGCCGGGCGGTGTCTGGGGCGGATTTTGATCTTCATAAAATGAAGTTACAGCCGGTGTCGATTTCTCCGACGCTTTCGGGGTAACATCATCCACCATAGACTCGCAATATTTGCATTTAATAGCCCTGGCCGGAATTTCTTCCAGGCAAAACGGACAGGTTTTTAAGTCTGACATTATACTACCTCCCGCGAATCAAATCAAAATAATAAATAACCCGGCGATAATAATCATGCCGGACTGCGAATTATATTATATCATAAATAAGCAAATATAAACTACACGATCTGTTGCTTTTAATTGCATGTTAAGTTATAATGCCGTCAAAAGCTCGTTGATTATAGCACCTATAACAGACGGGCTTGATTTATTTAAAGGTCTTTATTAGGAGGAATCGCAATGCCCATTTTCAAGACCTTAATCATGATTACATCAGCACTGATCCTGTCATTTTTGCTGATCGGCTGTGGCATGTTACCTTCTCCCGGGGCAGAACCGGAAGAATCGGAAACAGCTGAAGAAGGGGCAGTACCAGAATGGCTGCTCTCTGAGCATAGAACTGCAGAAAGGGAAGACGAGGAACCGCTAAAGCCTAAAGACCCTGAAGAAGACGATGAAGCTGATGAGGTTGATGAAGACGAAACAGCTGAGCCGGAACCCACGCAAGAAGCAGCTGAACCGGAACCTGCTGAAGAGCCGGCACCGCAAGAAGAGGCCACCGATGATCATGTAGTGGAAGCAGAAACTGATGAGCCGGAAGAAGGTGAGGAAGAGGAACCCGAACCGGAGCATGTAACCGACCAAAGGTGGCAGAGAGGAAATTATACCGGCAAATGGCTTGACGGCCAACCCCACGGTGAAGGGACTTATACCCACCCTTCCGGTGGGAAGCTGACCGGTAATTGGGTAGAAGGAACCCCTGACGGTGAATTTACCAAGACCGCTCCCGACGGTTCCACTGAAACCGTCCGCTTCGAACAGGGACAGGTAGCCGAAGATGTTGATGATGGTGAGGAGAGAGAATCCTGGTGGGAAACGGGTGACGGCTCCAGTGGAGGTTGGTTTTAATCAATCTTCAAGTTCGGAAGTATGTACTTTATTTCTCCCAGCCATTTCGGATTAAGAACTAAAGGCAAAAGAAAACGACTAACCAGGGCTTCGCTCAAAAAGCGGGGCCTTTTTAATGTTTTTAAACATGAAGTTTTCAGTAACTGGCCGGCGTGCAAGCCGCCATACTTTAAAACCCCGCAAACCTTCGCAAATATCATAACAAACTGATTGAATAAAAAAATTAATAAAAAAAGAGGATTTTGTTGATTTAATATTGAATAGGAAGGGTTACACAGCAAACAAATAAATCATATCCCTTGCATCTACCATAACAACTACATTGAAAAAGTTAAAGCCCTTGGAATTTTGGAAAGCCATTATAAACAAAGGAGGTGGGCAGCGCTTTTGCAGCTTTCCAAAAAGAGCCAAAAATATAATCAAACTGTATTCCTGTACTTTTCCGAAAACCTGTTTTGACAAGGAGGTGAACCCAACCAAACATATTTTATACAGTTTTATTTAACCAGGTGTTTAAAATTTTATCTGAGGAGGTCAGATTATGAAAAAGAAAGTGTTCTCAACAATTTGTTTACTGCTGGTGTTTTCGCTTCTGTTTGTTGCAATTGGCTGCGAACCGGAGGAAGAAGTAGAACCGGTGGATGAGGAGCCGGTGGATGAGGAACCGGTTGATGAAGAGCCGGTGGACGAAGAACCGGTAGATGAGGATCTTTTCGTGGTTGTCGCTGCCGGCAGCCCGGGTGGAGTTTATTTCCCCCTTGGAGCAGGTATAGCCTATGTGCTCGAGCGCAGGATTGACGGTATGACTGCCATGTCTGAAACTACCGGCGCTTCCGTTGAAAACTGCCGGCTGGTAGCAACGGGCGAATCAGAAATGGGCATGGCCATGGCTAACGTCGCCTGGGATGCCTACGTAGGTGAAGAAGCCTTTGAAGACGATGGCGAACTGCCCATCAGGACCCTGTTTTCAATGTATCCAGCCCAGCAGCACCTGCTGGTCCCGGAAGGATCAGACATAGAATCTGTTGATGATCTCGTCGGTAAGAGCGTCAGCGTAGACGCTCCCGGCAGCGGCTGTGAGGTTACTTCCTACATCATCCTGGAAGCTGCGGGAATCAGGGACGACGTTGACACAGTTAATTATTCCCAGCCTGAAGCAAGGGATGCCCTTATTGATGGTGAAGTCGATGCCGTGTTTTACAATTTTGCTTCCCCGGCTGCTGTGGTTGATGAAATCATGGCTGCCAGGGACATCCGCTTTGTCCCCCTGGAAATGGACCTGATGGAGGCTATCATTGAAGACTACCCCTACTTTTCAGCGGGAGCAATTCCTGAAGGCCACTACGGGCTTGAAGAAGACGTCGCTGCCCTGACAGTAGGCAACTTGATGGTCGTCCATGAAGATATGGATGAGCAGCAGGTCTACGATATGCTGGAAGCAATCTTCCATGAAGAATCCCTGGATGAATTGATCGGTATCCATCCCATTGCAGAAAACTTCACCGTTGAACTTGCTGCTGAAGCACCGGTCCCGTTCCACCCGGGGGCAGAACGTTACTTTGAAGAACATCAGTAACAGCGCAAACTTTATGGAGGTTCTTTAATTGCCAGGCAAACGGCAGCTAAAGCTAATTAGACCAGGTTATCTATGGCCCTGTTTAATTACGGTCCTGATTGTAGCGGGTGCCCTTCTTTTCAGCAGGGGGCACCCGCCTGCCCATTACTTATCCTTATATGACGGCGCCGGCGGAGATATTCTTAAGCAGGTTGAAGTAGAGCTCGGTGACCGGGTCGTTTTGGATTATGTCCATTCCTCCGACGGCACCCCGGTTAAAGCCGTATTTTCTATCGAGGTAGACGGCCTGCACTTACTTGAAGAAGAATACTCCTGGTATGGAGCGGGGCTGGAATCCGGCTCCGGGCACGATTTCGCCTTCAATGAAGATGCTGTAACTGTGAGCGGATACGACCGGGTTTTTCATCAACTGCCGCTGAGAGTGGCCCGCACGGTTTCCCAGGAACTGCACCTGGATGGAAAGACGATTTCATTAAACCAGCTGGCACCGGGAGGATCGCTTGTTCTGATCAAAGTCGAAGAAAACATGGCGCCGTGACCGGAACCCCGGCCTCGTAAAAGGAGCTGCAACTTATGCCCATAGAAAGATTCATGGATAAACAAAAAGATGCTTTGGTTGAAGAAGCTTTAAGGGGAAAATACCGTGACTTAACCGGAAAATGGTACTATATGGCGGCTATCCTTGCTGTAGGAACAGCCCTCTACCACATTTACACCGCTTACTACGGGGCGCCTTTTGCCCTTTTATTTAGAAACATTCACTGGATGCTGATAGGCACCCTGATATTCATGTACTTTCCCGCCTTAAAAAGCTCACCAAAAGATCGGCCCACTATCATCGACCTTGTATGCATCCTGGCCAGCCTGGTGGTAGGAATGTACGTAATCCTCAACTTTGATGCTATTGCCGGCAGGGCGGGAGCGCCGGTAACCACTGACATTGTCCTGGGAATGATCCTGACTGTACTTGTGCTTGAAGCCGGGCGGCGCACAGTAGGTTGGCCGATTGTGATTATTGCCGTCCTGTTCGTGGTTTACGCCTACTTTGGGCGGGAGATGCCGGGCATCCTCATGCACCGCGGCTACTCCATTGCCCGTATCTTCCCTTTCCTCTATCTTACCGATGCCGGTATTTTCGGCATACCGCTCGGCGTTTCTTCCCGGTTTATCCTGCTTTTCATAATATTTGGCGCTTTCCTTGAAAAAGCCGGTGCAGGCCTGTTCTTTCGCGATCTTTCGCTGGCCCTAACCGGAAGGCATGTGGGCGGCCCCGGTAAAGCTTCGATTTTATTCAGCGGTTTTATCGGTTCCATTACCGGAAGCTCGACAGCAAATGTGGTCACAACGGGCACTTTTACAATTCCCTTAATGAAAAAGCTGGGTTATAAGCCTGCTTTTGCCGGCGGGGTGGAGGCAGACGCTTCCACGGGGGGCCAGATCCTGCCCCCGGTAATGGGCGCTGCAGCCTTCGTTATGGCTGAATACATCGGGGTCCCATACGTGACCGTCATGATTGCAGCCATCGTCCCGGCCCTGCTTTATTTCATAACTACGTTCTTCATGGTTCACTTCCGGGCTCTCAAAGAAAACCTTTTACCGGTTCCCGGGGAAGAACTGCCCAACCTGTTAGAAGTGGTAAAAAAAGGTTTCTACTATTTCACCCCCTTGATTATCCTGATTATCCTGCTGGCCTTGCGTTACTCACCTTCAAGAGCAGTATTCTGGGCCCTTATTGCCACAGTAGTGATCAGCTGGTTCAAGGAAGAAACCAGGATGGGCCCGAGGGAGATTTTTGAAGCCCTTTTCTCCGGGGTACAAAAAGCCCTGGAAGTGGTAGCTGCCTGCGCCGTGGCGGGCATTATCATCGGTATGGTCACCATGACCGGACTGGGTCTGAAGTTTTCCACCCTGATTGAAGTTCTGGCCGGAGGCAACCTCTTTGCCGGGCTGTTTTATACCCTGATTGCCTCGTTGATCTTAGGGATTGGAGTCCCTACCACCGCCAAGTACATCATCCTGGCTACCCTGGTGGCCCCGGCCCTGGTCACCCTCGGGGCACCGCTTTTAGCGGCCCACCTGTTTATCCTCTACTTCGGCACAGACGCCGATATTACCCCACCGGTGGGGCTGGCAGCTTATGCTGCTGCGGGCATCTCGGGCGCCCATCCCATTCAAACAGGTATTGAAGCTTTCAAAATGGGTATTACCGCCTACATTGTGCCTTTCTGCTTTATCCTGGGACCGGCACTGCTGCTGCAGGGCCCGCTGCATGAAATTATCCTGGCCTGCGTGACGGCATTTATCGCCTGCATGGGCCTCGGGGCTGCAATGCAGGGTTATTTTGTCCGCAAAATGCCGATCTGGCACCGGCCGTTACTGTTCGCCGGATCGGTTATGCTTATGGAAACCACCTGGACCTGGGACCTAATCGGCCTTTTCATTGTTGGCGGGATCTTTGTAATAGAATACCTTGCTGAAAGGGTCCTGAAAAACAAACCTGCCGGCTAAAACTATTTGAAAGGGGCTTTAATAAGATCGTGCAAAAGATACTGCTAGCTACAGACGGATCGGATTATTCCCTTGAAAGCCTTAGAAAAGTAATCCCCATGGCAAAAGCACTGCAAGCAGAACTGACGATTCTTGCCGTTGCTGAAGAAATCCCTCTTTTGCGCGGAACAGAGGG
>PUKV01000235.1 GCA_003550645.1 Syntrophomonadaceae bacterium
ATGCAGTCTGTGTTTCAAAAGCGTTGGTGGTTGTTGTCGCAGCCGGCCAAATAGGTTATGCTTTATAGCAGGCATGATTTGAAAAACGCTTTCCCGAGTTTGATAACATTTACAACAATTACTGCAATATTAAGCATCTGCAATCGTTCAACGAAGTCAATAAACTGAGTATTTACCGCTTCTATAAAACTTTTGCAGTTTTAGCAGGATACAGGATAGAGTTAAACCAGTACCGGAGGAATTAATGGCCCAGGGTTTTTTACCAGTTACACTTGAAGAGATCACAGCCAGGGGCTGGGATCAGCCGGATTTTATCTTAATCAGCGGCGATGCTTACGTTGACCACCCCTCCTTCGGGGCGGCCATAATCAGCCGCTACCTGGAAGCACAGGGCTTCCGGGTGGGAGTCATTGCCCAGCCGGACTGGAAAAACCCTGATCAATTCAGGAGGCTGGGTAAACCGCGCCTGGGTTTTTTGGTAACTGCCGGCAATATCGACTCCATGGTTAACCACTACAGCGTGGCCAAAAAGAAAAGGAAGGCAGATGCCTACTCTCCCGGCGGAAAAACAGGCTGCCGCCCGGACCGGGCTGCTATGGTTTATACCCGCAGGGCCAGGGAAGCTTACCCCGGTGTCCCCGTGATCCTGGGGGGTATCGAAGCCAGTCTGCGTAGAATGGCCCATTACGACTACTGGGAAGACCTCCTTCGCCCCTCAATCCTGCTTGAATCAGGTGCAGACCTGCTGGTTTACGGTATGGGAGAAACAGCGATACTGGAAGTGGCAGAAGCCCTGCAAAGCGGACTTCAAATCACAGATATTACCTATGTCAGGGGAACTGTCTACAGCTCTAAAAATATTGATAACCCGGAAGATACCATTATCCTGCCTTCTTACCAGGAAATAATCGCTTCTAAGAAGCAGTTTGCCAGGAGCTTTGCTATTCAGCAGCGTAATACTGAAGCCCATAACGCCAGCGCCCTGGCTGAGCTCTACGAAGAGGCTTATGTAATCCAGAATCCCCCGGCTTACCCTCTTTCAACTGAAGAAATAGACATGATCTACCGGCTCCCTTTTAAAAGAACTTACCACCCGGTTTATGAAAAAGCGGGAGGCGTGCCGGCAATAAGCGAGGTTAAATTCAGCCTGGTCAGCAGCCGCGGCTGTTTTGGCGGCTGTAGTTTTTGCGCCCTTCATTTCCACCAGGGCAGGACGGTCCAACCAAGGAGTATCGAAGCAATAATTGAAGAAGCCGGCTTGATCACCGCAGACCCCGATTTCAAGGGCTATATCCATGATGTCGGGGGACCGACAGCAAATTTCAGGCAAAAAGCGTGCCCGCAGCAGGAAAAGGAAGGCCCCTGCCTGGACAGGCTGTGCCTCTACCCTGAACCCTGCCCCAACCTGAAGGCCGATCACAGCGAATACCTGGAACTGCTCCGCAAATTAAGAAAGCTGGATGGTGTAAAAAAAGTTTTTATCCGTTCCGGAATCCGCCACGATTACCTGTTTCATGATCCCGACCCGGCATTTTTCAAAGAACTGTGCCTTTACCACGTCAGCGGCCAGTTAAAGATTGCTCCTGAGCATGTATCCCCCGGGGTCCTGGCCATGATGCGAAAACCGGATAAAAAAGTATACCTGGATTTCAAAAAGAAGTACAAGCTGATCAACAGGGAACTGGACCTGGAACAGTACCTGGTCCCTTACTTCATGTCCAGCCATCCCGGCTCCGACCTGGAAGCCGCAGTGGAACTGGCCTGCTTTATCCACAGGTACGAGCATGTGCCCAGGCAGGTGCAGGATTTCTATCCGACCCCTGGAACCCTGTCGACCTGCTTGTTTTATACAGGCCTTGATCCGCACACTATGGAAAAAGTATACGTTCCGCGATCACCGCACGAAAAAGCGATGCAGAGGGCTCTAATCCAGTATAAAAATCCTAAGAATTTTGCCCTGGTTTATGAAGCCCTGCAGAAAACAGGCCGGACCGACCTGATCGGTTACGCAAAAAAATGCCTGATCAAACCCCGCCGGAAAGCAAAAAAAGGAAAGCGCAAACAAAAGAAGTAAGATCTAGATTATAATTAATACTGAAGCTTGCAGACCAGGTTTTAGTTCCGGCAGCATAGAAGGAGCAGCTATGCAAAGACAGAGCATCTACAAGTACATCCTGCGGTTGACCGCTTTTTTCGGCGGCTTATATATCGTAGCTAACGGAATTGTTTCCACTATCCAGGCTAACCTGGGGGTCAACCCCTGGGATGTTTTCCACATTGGCCTCTCTTTGCAAACCGGGTTGACCATCGGCCGGATCATCCAGATCGTAGGGTTGCTGCTGGTGGGATTAAGCTTTTTCATGAAAGTAAAACCTTCCCTGGGCACCCTTTTGAACATGATTTTTTTAGGCCTGTTCGTTGACCTGGTTATATCCCTGGAGTATATCCCTGCCCCGGAACTCTTATGGCAGAGAATAGCCCTGTTTGTTACCGGTGTAGCCCTTTTTGGGTTCGGCTGCGCCATCTACATAAGCGCCAACCTCGGAGCAGGCCCCAGGGACAGCCTGATGCTGGCCCTGGGCCGGATTATCCCGTACCGCCTGGGAACAGTCCGCACATTCATGGAAGTAACTGCTGCTGCAGCCGGTTATGTACTGGGCGGACCCCTTGGTGTGGGAACGGTCATTTTCGCCCTTAGTGTGGGCATTTTCATGGATGCCGGCTTTATGCTTATAAAGATGTTTAAAAAGTCTATTCTTTACAAAACCGTTATAACTGAGCAAACATAACTGATCTTAAGTTTAATCAATAGCTGCAGATAATAATTAAGGGGGTTACTTTATGATAGAAAAAGAAATGCTGTGGCAGTCTCCAGACGGCCTGCCGCTGTTTGCCAGGCAGTGGGAACCGGAAACAGCTGCAAAAGGAGTAATCTGCCTGATCCACGGGCTGGGAGAACACAGCGACCGTTACAGCCACTGGGCTGAACGGTTGACCGGGGCAGGCTATACCATGCTTTCACTAGACCTGAGGGGTCACGGAAAATCGGGTGGACCACGGGGCGACACTCCTTCCCCTGATCACTTAGCCGATGATATCGACTTGATGCTGAATTATACCCGGGAAAAGTTCATGCACCTGCCCTGTTTTCTTTACGGCCACAGCCTCGGCGGTATGCTTGCCTTTTTCTACCTGATCCAGCGCCGACCCCGGCTTGCCGGAGCAGTTATAACCAGCCCTCTTTTACACTCAGTGCTCGATCAGAAAAAGGGCCGCATTGCTATGCTGAAGGCCCTGGGTTTGATCCTGCCGGGTTTGAGCATACCCAATAAGATTGAATTGGAAGCTTTGTCCAGGGATCCGGCAGTAGCTGCAGCCTATCGTCATGATCCGCTGGTTCATGACCGGGTTACCTTGCGGATGGGGAAAGGCTTTATCGATACGATTAACTACATCTTTGACCGCGCCGGCGATATTAAGCTGCCCCTGCTGATCATGCACGGGACAGGGGACAGAATCACCTTTCCTTCCGGTTCAGAACAGGTTGCGGGCCTGGTTGGGGGAGAGTGCACCTTAAAGCTCTGGGAAGATTGTTATCATGAACTGCATAATGAAATAGTAAAAGATCAGGTTTTTACCTATTTAAAGGAATGGCTTGACAGCAGGTTAGAGCAAACCCGGGCCGGATAAATAACAGCTAATAAATATTACCGTATTTGATCAGCCGGGCCGCATTTTTTACATTGGCACCGGCTCATTACAGGTAAAGGCAGCACGACCGGACAACAGCAAATGGCCTTAATATGAAGGGTTTTATTAATCCTGTATGGAACAATAACTAATGAGGCATGACTAATCAGGCATGCCCGCTAAGCCACAGGGGCAGGTTCCACGAACCGTTCCCATGGCGCCGCTTATCAGGCCACAAGGGCAACAGCCTTAGAAGTCAGGATTAATATAATAATTTGCGCCTTCTAGAAGAGGTGTTCTGAATTGACCCTGCAAAAGGATAACCAGAGCGGCAGCATGGAAAATGTAGATCGCGAGATTGCCTGGCTGCAGAAAACAAACCGGGAACTGGAGGAAAACCTGGCCCGTTTCCAGTCTATGGTTGATAATACGCCTGCCGGAATTGTCGTAGAAGATCAAAACCGCAATATTATTATTGCCAACCAGCTGTTTTGTGAGATCTTTTCCATTACGGCCAAACCTGAGCAGTTGATTGGCAGCGATTGCTCCGGGGCCGCTGATGCGGTTAAGCATTTGCTGGATAACCCGGATTATTTTACCCACCGGATCAATGACATCATCAGCAGCCAGAAAACTATAATCGGGGAAGAAGTTAAGTTTGCTGACGGGCGGGTTTATGAGCGCGACTATATCCCCGTGTTTACGGCAGAAAAAAACTTTATCGGCCATATGTGGCAGTACCGGGATATATCGATAAGAAAAAAGAGCGAAGATAATATTATTTACCAGAACAAGCTGCTGGAAGCCCTGTTTAAAAATTCTACTGATGCTATACTGTATTTTGATCAGCACAACAAGATCATCGATATCAACAAGAACTTCAAAGATCTGTTTGGTCACAATCTTGGAGAAATAAAGGGCCGGGATGTTGATGATGTCCTGGAAGCAGGCAAAGAAAACTCAGCCAACCGGGAGTATACCAGGGAAGTCCTTTCCGGTCAAAAAATAGTAGATGAAGGTGTTCGCTATACCAAATGCGGACAACCGGTAGAAGTTTTAATCAAGGGCATCCCCGTTCATATAAACGGACAATTTGCCGGCGGCTTTGCCATTTATACCGATATCACTGACAGGAAACGCTATGAGTCTGAATTACAATACTTAAGCCTTCATGACCAGCTGACCGGCCTTTATAACCGGACATATTTTGAAGATGAGCTGCAACGCCTGGAAAACAGCCGGGAACACCCGGTTACGATCATTTCTGTAGATCTCGACGGCCTGAAGCTGATCAATGACACAGTTGGCCACGAGCAGGGCGATAAGCTCTTAATCAAATGTGCCAATATTTTACAAAAAGCACTGCGCAAATCGGATATCCTGGCCCGCGTGGGCGGAGATGAGTTTGTGGCCATCCTGCCCCGGACTGATCACAGAAGCGGGGAAGAAATTGCTTCCAGGATCCAGGCCCTGGTAGAAAAGGCGAACCTTAAAGAACAGGAACGACTTCCGCTCAGCATATCCCTGGGCTACGCCACCGCCGTAAAACCAGGCAAATCGCTGCAAAAAGTCTTTAAGGAAGCAGACGACCTGATGTACAGGGCCAAACTGCACAAGGGTGTTGATGCCAGAGCCCAGATCATCCAATCTCTCCTGGCCACCCTTGGAGAAAGGGATTATATAACCGAAGGGCATGCCCGTAGACTGGAGACCCTGTGTGTCTTTATAGGAAATAAGGTGGGATTATCTAAAAAACAGCTTTCCGATTTGCGGCTGCTGGCCCAGGTTCACGACCTTGGCAAAGTGGGAACTCCGGACAATATTCTGTTTAAAAAAGGTCCTTTAACCGAACAGGAATGGCAAACCATGAAACAGCACTCGGAAAAAGGCTACCGCATCGCTTTATCTTCAGTGGATTTAACCGGGATAGCGGATTTGATCCTCAAGCATCACGAACACTGGGACGGAAGCGGCTATCCGCTGGGGATGAGCGGCGAAGAAATTCCGATCGAATGCCGTATCCTGGCCCTGGCTGATGCCTATGATGCCATGACCAATGATCGCCCCTACCGAAAAGCAATGGAGAAAGAAGAAGCTGTAGCAGAATTAAAGAACAAAGCAGGCAGCCAGTTTGATCCGGTCCTGGTACAAACTTTCCTCTCCATCCTCGAAGAGAAAGAAGATCTTTAGCTTAATTTACTTTGCCTGCATAATTATCTTTTCAGACAAAACAAATCAACACCCCGGCAGTGGAACGAATAAAGATCTTTTATTATGCTGAACTCCCGCCCTGGGAAAAGGAATGCTCGCCCCCGGGGAGGATGGTTTCCTGCCTGCTGCAAACTGAAACCGGGACAGCAGCGCTGTTTGATGTGGAAGCTGTGACTGTTAGCGACTGCTTCTCGAGGGCCACCTGTAGCTCCTGGCCCCTGAAAAGAATTTTAAAGTACAGCCGTTTCCACGATTTCGGCAGAACCGGATCAAAGCTTATCCCCCGGTTCTCCACCTTCATCCCGGCAAAACCAAAAACAACTATCTGCCAGGAAGCGCCGCAGGACGCGGTATGAATGCCCCCGATAAAAGTGCCCCCGCTGTAGGCCTTGTTGGTATCGAGCAGGTCGATGAGGCAGGAACGCAGGAAATACTGGTACGCCTGCCCGGGGTAACCGGTCCTGGCCGCCACAATGGCATGGACCGCCGGGCTGAGGGAGGAACCGTGCTGGCAGCGGGGCTCATAATAATCATAATTTTGCCTGGCAATATCAACCGGGAAAAGATCATGCAGGGCCAGCAGCTGGACCAGATCAGCCTGCTTGATCACCCGGGTATGAACAGCCACCCCGTTTGGCCAGCCCCAGTATTCACTTTTATCGATCAGCCTTTCTTCCAGCC
>PUKV01000254.1 GCA_003550645.1 Syntrophomonadaceae bacterium
ACGCAGCGCAGGTTGCAGTTGGAAAAGAAAATGGTTCCCGAACCACCTGTTCCTACCAGTGGCAGCTCTTCCCCGAAGTGAGGCTGGCGGCTGTAGACCACAGCTTTGTCTGTAGTCCGGCAAAAACCACTTTCACCCCGGGCGCGGTTTTCACCGCAGCGGCGGGGGCACAGTTCGCAATCCTCGAAAATACTGTAGGCCCTCTCGATTCTTTCAGCAAGCTTGCCTTCTTCTTCCAGCCTGGCGTATCCAGGCAGCCACTTTTCAAACTCATTCCCCTCTTTTTCTGCGGGCCGGGTTTCTTCTTCCAGGGGGGCACAGGCTTTTAACAGCCACGATCCCCCGGCCAGGTAGAGCAGGCCTGCTCCCCCGACGTAGCAGATATTCTTAAGGAATTTTTTTCTGTCCAGTTCCACTCATATCACCCCGGGCAGGTATTTTACAGGGAGACTTCAGCTTCTTAATAATCATCTAAATATGGTTTCAAGCTTAAAAGTTGGACCAGATCAGCTTCGGTAACAGCGGGAATTGTGACAGCAATGTGCTTTCATTTCGTGCTTATATTATACCAGTGCCGATCAAGATTGCAAAAGTCTTTTTGGATATTTTCAAGCCTTTACCCGCGTTCCCCGGGGTTTTCTTTGCTTTCTTTGCGGATCCGGCTTATAGCAGGTTGAGCAGGCATATTTATGTTAAAATTTATGTAGAGGCTTGAAAACTTATTTAAAGGGGGCGGTCCCGGCATGGCTTGCCAGCAGTGCAAATCATCAGAAAAGGTAGTTGGAGAAATCCTCGGAGCATGCCGCAGCTGTATTGTGGAAGGACAGGCAGAACTGGAAAAACAATTTGCCGCTCTGCACGGTAAAATCCGGCAAAATACCAATTTGCCTTCCCGACCGCCCCGCAGCCGAAAATTCTCCATGTGCCGGATTTGCTACCGGGCCTGCCGCCCTGCTCCCGGTGAAAAGGGATACTGCGGATTGCGCGAAAACAGGGACGGCCGGCTGGTTCACCTGGCCGGAACTCCAAAAAATGGGCTGCTCGAGTGTTACCACGATCCCCTGCCCACTAACTGCGTCTCCCAGTGGGCCTGCCGGGCCCGGGGCCGGGAATATTTGGGTAAGAAAAACCTGGCTGTTTTTTACGGCGCCTGCACCTTGAACTGCCTGTTCTGCCAGAACTGGCAATACCGCACCCTGACAGGTGAGCTTAAGCCCCTTTATACGGCACAGGAACTGGCCGACCGGGTTGATGAGCAAACCGCCTGTATCTGCTTTTTTGGCGGCGATCCGGCCCCTCAGGCGCCCCATGCCCTGGCTGCTGCCCGCCGGGCTCTCAAAAAGAACCCGGATTTGATCGTCTGCTGGGAAACTTCCGGGTTGATGTGCAAATCTTTCCTGGAACAGATGATTGCTTGTTCATTTGCAACCGGTGGGACCCTGAAATTTGATCTCAAGGCTTACCACCTTCCCCTTTATTATGCCCTGACCGGTGGGGACAACCGCCCGGTTTTGAAAAACTTTGCCCGCTGCGCCCGGTTGAGCCGGGAAAAGGGCGTAACCCTTGCTGTAGCAAGCACCCTTATGGTCCCCGGTTACGTGGAGGAGGATGAAGTATATGCTATTGCCTCTTTTATTGCCGCTCACAACCCCGATACCCCCTATTCACTGCTGGGGTTTTTCCCGCAATTCCAGATGCGCGACCTGCGTCCCACCAGCCGCCGCCAGGCCGAGGCCTGTTTTGAAGCGGCTAAAAAGGCCGGCCTGAAGAGGGTGAAGCTTGGTAACGAACCGCTTTTTCTTTAATCGCCCGCTTTATATTTTGCAGGATTATAAAGCCTCCCGCCAGAATTAAGTAAACAGAAAAACACGGCTGAGCAGATGCCCTTCAATTAATCAATCCAATCAAGGCAGGTGTGTTTATGAAGTATGACTTTGATGAAGTAATCGATCGCAGGAATACCGGATCCCTTAAGTGGGATTTTTACGGGCGTTACTTTGCTGAAGAAGAGATCATCCCGATGTGGGTGGCTGACATGGATTTCCGGTCTCCCCAACCGGTTATTGAGGCTGTAGAAAAAGTGGCCCGGTTTGGTATTTACGGCTATACGGAAGAAACCTGGTCTTACCATGAAGCGGTCATAGAGTGGCTAAAAAGGAGGCATAACTGGACCATCAAGCAGGACTGGTTCCATTACAGTCCGGGGGTGGTGCCCGCCCTGCACTGGATCGTTAAAAGATATGCTCACCCCGGGGACAAGGTTATCCTGCAGCCGCCGGTATATTACCCGTTTTTTGAAGCCGTTGAAACCGGCGGATGCCATGTCGTAAACAACCCCTTACAGCTGGTGGACGGGTGGTACAAAATTGATTTTAATGACCTGGAGGAAAAGGCAGCGGATAAGCGGGTAAAAATGATCATCCTCTGCAGCCCTCACAACCCGGTGGGCAGGGTCTGGGGCAGGGACGAGCTTGAAAGACTGGGCCGGATCTGCCTGGATAATAACGTGCTGGTGGTAAGTGACGAAATCCATGCCGACCTGCTTTTAAACGGCCATGACCATACCCCTTTTGCTTCCATTTCGGAAGAATTTGCCCGGAATTCAATCACCTGTTATGCCCCGACCAAGACTTTTAACCTGGCCGGACTGCAAATTTCCAACATCATCATTCCCAACCCGGTTCTGGCCTCGGAGTTTAAGGTTGCCCTGGAAAACAATGATATGTCCAGGCCCAATATTTTTGCTCTCCACGCAGCCGAGGCTGCCTACAGGTACGGTGACCGGTGGTTGGACCAGGTCCTGGCCTACTTTGAAGAGAACCACGCCCTGGTAAAAGACACCCTTGGTAAAAAGATCCCGGAGATAAAGGTGATCCCTGCAGAGGCGACCTACCTGGCCTGGCTGGACTGCCGCGGCCTGGGCCTGGATAAAGAGGAGCTGGCTGCATTCATGGAGCAAAAAGCCGGCCTGGGTTTGAGCCAGGGTTACATTTTTGGCGAAGGCGGGGAAGGGTTTGTGCGGATGAACCTGGGTTGTCCCCGGTCGGTAGTGGAAGAAGCCCTGAAAAGGATTGAGGGGGCTGTTAAATCTTTTTGCTGCAGGTAGGTTGTCAACACCCGCATAAGCCGTTATAATTTTAAAGATATATTAAATCGATTTTAATAGTGGTTTATTTAAAGCTTAATACGGAAAGGGAGGAGATGGCCCTGCAGGCACTGCTGGTTTTGGAAGACGGTTTTACCATGCAAGGAGATTGTTTTTCAGGGCAGGGAGAGACGTTCGGGGAAGTGGTTTTTAATACGGCCATGACCGGCTACCAGGAGATGATAACCGATCCCTCATACCGGGGGCAAATCCTGACTTTTACCTACCCCGTCATTGGGAGTTATGGAATAACTGAATATGATATGGAATCAGACTCTCCCCAGGTGGAGGGTCTTTTAGTAAAGGAATGCTGCCGCAGGCCCCGCAACCAGAGGGCCCAGGATTCTTTGAGCAATTACCTGGAGGAGCACGGGATCATGGGCATAGAGGGGATCGACACCCGCTCGCTCACCCTGCACCTGCGCAGGGCGGGAACGATGAAAGGAGTTCTATCCACCGAAGAAAAGGATCCCGGAACCCTCCACCAAAAGCTGCTGGCCAACCGGGAATTTGCCGGCCGTAACCTGGTTGATGAAGTTTCAAACCCGCAGTCTTTTAGCTGGGCCTACCCGGAAAAAGGCAATCATGTGGTGGTGTATGATTACGGGGTAAAATATAATATTCTCAGGCCCCTCACCCTGCGGGGATGCCGGGTAACCGTGGTGCCCCACAGTACGCCGGCGGCGGATGTCCTGGCTTTAATGCCTGATGGAATTGTTTTATCCAACGGGCCGGGCGACCCGGCCGTGCAAGAACACCTCGTCCCGGAGATCAGGAAGCTCTTAGGCAGGGTGCCGGTAATGGGCATTTGCCTCGGCAACCAGCTGCTGGGGATGGCTTCCGGCTTGAAAACTTTCAAGCTTACCTTTGGGCACCGGGGCGGCAACCATCCTGTAAAAGATCTTGCTACCGGCAAAGTGCATATAACTTCCCAGAACCACGGCTACTGCGTCGACATGGACAGCATGCCCGGCGGGACCGAGGTTACCCACGTCAACCTGAACGATAATACCCTGGAAGGGATGGAAAACAGGGAACAAAACTGGTTCTCCGTGCAGTACCATCCCGAGGCCTCTCCGGGCCCCCATGATTCAACGTACCTCTTTGATAAATTTATGCAGATGATGGCAGCAGAGAGCGGAAAGGGGGGAGCCTGAACATGCCGAGAAGGGACGACCTGCATAAGATTATGATTATCGGTTCGGGGCCGATTGTAATCGGCCAGGCCTGCGAATTTGATTATTCCGGAACCCAGGCCTGCCGGGCTTTAAAAGAAGAAGGCTATGAAGTAGTGCTTATAAACAGCAACCCGGCCACGATCATGACCGACCCGGTTATGGCCGATAGAACTTACATCGAGCCCTTGACCGTGGAAACAGCAACCATGGTTATCGAAAAGGAACGCCCCCAGGCTTTGCTGCCGACATTAGGTGGACAGACCGCTCTCAACATTGCCGTGGAGTTGGATGAAACCGGGGTTTTGGAGCGTTACGGGGTGGAACTGATCGGGGCCAACTCCGAGGTGATCAACCGGGCTGAAAACCGGGACCTCTTCAAAGCGGCCATGGACCGCGCCGGCCTGGAATCAGCAGAAAGTGTCCATTTGAAAAGCGTGGAGGAAGCCCTGGAGTTTGCTGCCAGGAAAGGTTATCCCCTTGTAATCCGGCCTTCATTTACGCTCGGTGGTGCCGGGGGAGGGATTGCCAAAAATGAAGCTGAACTTATAGAGATGGTTTCAGCCGGACTTTATAACAGCCCCATCAAGCAGGTGCTGGTTGAAGAAGCCCTGATGAACTGGAAAGAGTTTGAGCTGGAAGTAATGCGGGATCGCAACGATAATGTTGTCATAATCTGCTCCATTGAAAATATGGATCCCATGGGCGTGCATACCGGGGAAAGCATCACCGTGGCCCCGGCCCAGACCCTGAGCGATCATGAATACCAGATGATGCGCGATGCTTCCATCCGCGCCCTGCGGGAAATCGGGGTGGAAACCGGGGGCTGCAACATCCAGTTTGCCATGGACCCGGAAACCAGCCGCATGGTAGTAGTGGAAATGAACCCCCGGGTATCGCGTTCATCAGCCCTTGCTTCCAAAGCCACCGGGTTTCCCATTGCTAAAATTGCCGCCAAACTGGCTGTAGGCTACAGCCTGGATGAACTTCCCAACGATATTACCAGGGAAACACCTGCCTCTTTTGAACCGGCTATAGATTATGTGGTAGTTAAAATACCCCGCTGGGATTTTGACAAGTTTCCGGGAGCCAGCCAGGTTTTAACCACCAAGATGAAGTCGGTCGGTGAGGTTATGAGCATTGCCCGGACTTTCAAGGAGGCGCTGCAAAAAGCCCTTCGTTCACTCGAGCAGGGTTTTGACGGTCTAATCGAGGAAAAGATGCCCGTTGAACAACCGGACCGGGTAGACTGGTTAAAAGAACAGCTCCAGATCCCGCGTCCCGAAAGGATTTTTAGCCTGGCCGTAGCCCTGCGCTCCGGTTTTACTCCCGATGAAATCAGCAGCTTAAGCGGTATCGACGGTTGGTTCATCGATCAGATGGAGCAACTGATCCTGCTGGAAAAGGAGATCAAGGCAACCCGGGAGTTAAATGAAGGGCTGCTCTGGAGAGCCAAGGCCTGGGGCTTTTCCGATGAACGGATCGCCAGGCTAACCGGAGACACTGAAGCGGAGGTGCGCAGGCGAAGGCAGGCCTGGTCTATCTACCCTGTATACCGGAGGGTTGATACCTGTGCCGGGGAATTTGAAGCGCATACCCCCTACCTGTACTCTACTTATGAAAAAGGCGCTGCTGAAGTGGACGTGCCGGAAAGGGTGGATACTGCTAAAGGCAAAAAGGGCAAGGTAATGATCCTGGGCAGCGGTCCCAACCGCATTGGGCAGGGCCTTGAATTCGATTACTGCTGCGTGCGGGCGGCCATGACCCTGCGGGAAGAAGGCTATGAAGTGGTCATGGTTAACTGCAACCCTGAAACAGTCAGCACGGATTATGATATTTCGGACTGCTTATATTTTGAACCGCTGACCCTAGAAGATGTGCTCAATATCTGCCATGAGGAAAAACCCGACGGCATAATCCTGCAGTTTGGAGGGCAGACCCCCCTGAAGCTGGCCCAGCCCTTACTGGAGGAGGGCCTGCCCCTGTGGGGCACTTCGCCTAGAGATATTGACCGGGTGGAAAACAGGCGTGAATTTGCGGAAGTTGTTGACAAGCTGGGACTGTGGGAAATCCCGCACGGCACTGCCGATGATCCTGAGGAAGCGATGCAGATTTCCCAGAAACTGGGGTTTCCGCTCCTGGCCCGCCCTTCTTATGTGCTCGGCGGCAGGTCTATGCGGGTTGTATATTCTGCCGGGGAACTGGAGAAGTACATCTCCACCCTCCCGGAGTTAAACCCGGCCAACCCGCTGCTCC
>PUKV01000238.1 GCA_003550645.1 Syntrophomonadaceae bacterium
AGGGTGCCAGGGGTATGGTTCGCTACGGTAACCACCTCGGGGTAGATATGCTTATACCCTACTGCAAGTTTGAAAATGAAAAAGATCTAATTGCACCGGAGGTTTCAACCCGCACCGAATTTCCGATTAACCGGGATTAAGGAGCTATTTATAGCGTACTACGCCAGCCAGATCAATCAAGCCCAAAGTTAAGCTTAACCGGACCAACTTGCTATGTACTGCAGGCCGGGCACTGCCGGTGCATCAGGCTCAAGTATCCAGCTGCCGGGAAGATTTTGCTCCCGGGCTACCGCGGCAAAGTGGCACATGGCTATGCCCATGTCCACGTTTTGCAGGCGAATCTTACCCATGAGCCGGTTGTAGATTTTATTTTCCTTTAAGAAAAGGTGGTATTTACCGGCTTCGTCCTTGACGATCCGCCAGGGTTGGCGGTTCGATGCCGAGGGTCCGAGACGGACTGCCTCTAAAACGTCGTGGTACGGGCTGGCCTCGTTTTCAGTTAGCGGGGTCTTGCCGCCCGGGCCGAAGAATAGTTCGGACCAGGGCTTGCGCTTCTTGGATTTAGCCGCAAGACGGATCAGGTTGTCTGAAGGTAACGTTTGATCTGCCGGGTAGCCCACCGGGGTGATCGCCGGCAGCAGTTCGTCTGCTCCAAGGTCCATTTTTTGAGCAAAGGCCGCCCGCTTAAAGGTTCCCCCCAGCCAGCAGGTGCCCAGGCCGAGGCTGGTGGCTTTAAGGATAATCTTTTCCATACAGTAACCCAGATCTTCTAAGGCGCCGGGCGTGTCTTTTATTGCGCCGAGAATATAAAGGCGGGCGCCTTTTATAAAGCCGTAAGTTCCCAGGCCCTTTAGTTCTTTTTTATCAAGCGGCTCCAAGTCGAGCATCTTAAAGCGTGGTTTTGTGCCAAAGGGCCCGTTTTCCAGGTTAGCTATGTAGGTTTCAAGCTCTCGGCGAAGCGCTTCTTCAACCGGGTTGCTGGAATAACTGCGTACTGAGATCCGTTTTTTGATTGCCTGAAAAACTTCAAAATCCTCTTTCATTGTGTATTCTTGTTTGGGGTATTCTCTAATTTTTTTCACACTCCCTTATTAGTTCTATTCAGGTGCCCAGGTTACTTTCAACAATGTTATCATAAGCAGTTTGAGTAAGCGGTAATGGTATTGTAAAAACAATAAAATTGCCAGGAACTATTATAACATATCGAATATCCATTTTATCGATACCGGGTTGTTCATGGATATAAAAGCTTATAGAATATGGTAATGGCAGCCGTTAATTCATAATAACCTCACAAGGCTCGACCTTAATTATTTACAATTAATTGGTAAATGTTATATTTCAAGACCTGACCCCATTCTTGCATTCTTGTATAACCAAATAATCGGCAATAAAAAGCCCTGGCTGCGTGTGCTTAACTACAACAGCAGCCAGGGCCGGACTCAACTTTTTTTATTCGATATCAGGTACTTTAGTTTCAGCGCCGGTGGCAACAAACTCAACTGGTAGACAGGGGTCGTCCATCATGGCCAGGTCGTAAGGATAAGTAAAGGCCTGGGTCACCATGTCATCTTTACCGGGTTTAGTAAAATCTACGGTGACGACTATCTTATCCTCTTTATCTTCAATGCTGGTTATTTCCACCGCGAATCCCCCGGTTGGTTTTTCGCCGTAGGTCACCAGCATATAAAGGATTTCTTCATATACCATGGTTTGTGCTCCGAACTTCTCCTTGGAAACGTCAATCCAGGCCAGGATTTCTTCAGGCAGTTCATCGGGTAAAGCAATTTCTTCCGGTTCCTCCGGCTCATCAGCCCTTACCGGATCCCCGCAGCCTGCAACAAACATAAGCGATAAAACAAGAACTGCAACTATCAGGATGCTTTTGAACACTTTCATTTCCTCCTCTTCCCCTTGCCGATTATATAAGATTTTGTCTCTTTATAATTAAGACAATCAGTTAAGGAAAAAGTTTCAATGAACACTAATGCCGGTGCTTGCTTGCTCTTACGGGGGTAAAGATAAAACCAGTGGGGTATGTGAGATGTGATCAGGTTAATTTACTCGATTTGGCAGCCAGGGAAGCCCGGTTTGTCGAGAAAGCGCCGGTAGAGGTGAGAGCGCAGGTTTTCGATATATTATACGGCGTTATCGAAGGGGTAGGTTCATAGCGCTAAAGGGACAACACAGAAGAACCGTCCCCCTGTGTGACCCAGATTTCCCGGAGGTTATTAGCCTTTCAATCCCTCAAATTCACGTTTTAATGCTGCTTCCGTAAAGAATATAGTAGATACCAGAATTATAGCTTGAATACCAACAATTATTCCACCATATAGGCCTACATCATCTATTGCTCTGCCGAAAAGAAACGCCATGGCAATTGGAGATATAATAAGCATAATTCTTCCGGTTCTTACCCACAATTGCCCACAATAATGATGTGCAAACGCCCATGTCTCCGGAGTCTGCATGGATCTTGCTGTACGATAACCAAATAAGGAGTTGATTTTTTTAGGTGGCTTCTTATAAAAATAATTACCAAGTCCCACCATGATAAAAGGAATCAATAAGCTAATCATAAACATGAAAAACCAAAAGCCAATCAACTGAATCACCCTTTAACCAGGTTATATTATGCTCACATAATGTTAAAGCAGTTAGGGTTCCGGGTCAAGTAACTCCATGCTTCCGGTTTCCCCGTTTATTCTGACTGATTGGCCATCTTTAAGCCTGGCGGTAGCATCTTTAACCCCGGCTAATATATTTCAAGACCTGCAAGACCTGACCCCAATTCAACAATTCAAGACCTGACCCCAATACCAATTCTTCTTGCAATTCTTGCTTGCATGCTCTCATAGTTCTAAAGAGGGATTGGGTTATACTAAAGCAACTCGAGACTAAGAGGAGAGGTCTTTTCGCTTTTATTTTTCTTTGAATTTAAAGGCATAAATCTCGCCATCAATGCCGAAAAGCCATTTATCTTTGTGGCTGGTTATTTCAACCCCCTTTTCAGCCCCATATTCTGTTTCCGGGGCAAGTGTAGATAAGGTTTCTATCTTATTTAGATCTTTGTCAAATTGTTTAAAGTCAAGCTTGTAGCCTTCGCCATATCTTTCACCTGTTAGAACAACCAATCTATCTTCCCTGTTCCAGGCATAAGACAGAATGGCAGCTTCGTTGTTAAAATCTACCTTTTCACCTGTTTCGGTTTCAATGATTAACCCCTGGCGTAATGCTAAATACTTACCATTAAATAAAAATTCCAGTTCATTGTACAATGTTTCTTTTATTTTAGTTTCCACATCAATTATTTTTTCCTCCTCAATCTCATCTTCTAGAGAAAGAACTTTGATGATGTTTTCATCAAAATCAACGTAGGCCAACTCTAAGGTATCATTGGCTATATTGAAGGCATGCATACTGATTGAGGGAACTTCTTCGTCATTATGAATCAGTCCGCTTAATTCGGTAGCGGGGACAATTTTAGTTGGTTCTTGTTCTTCAAAACAACAGTGCATCAGTCCATCTGCGGTAACATAGTAGATGGCTTCGGAGTTTGGGTACCAGCCCGGGGCGATCCCTGAAGGTGTCCGTGTTCCCCTTGCAAGCTCATCTTTTCCCAGGGGAACCTCATGCTTAATCTGTGCAGGTATACCAAAATTGATGACATAAACAGCTCCCCCTGATAAATCATACCCGTTAAATTCCTCAGAGTAATATGCCAACTTACTACCATCAGGAGAAACTTGTGGGAGATAAGTAGAAATATCTTCATCTCCTGGAAAAGGCAGATTTTCCTGAGCATTTTCAAGAAACTTCTCATCATTATGATCCCATTTATCGAGATCAAAAATGGCATAGATGGGGCTATTTAGTCCTACTGCAATCTGGGAGAGGATATAGCGCCCCTCAGGAGTTCCCTGCACAATATTGATAGGTACTTCTGCTTTCTTTTCAAATGCTTCTCCGTCTTTTCCTTCTCTAATCTTAAAATCTAGTTCATCAAAAACGGCCATCAGGTTCTTGTCGCCTTCCACTGTGAAGGTATACTCACCTGATGAGCTAACCTTATCGCCGTTTTCTTTCCACGAGGAAAATTCGTAGCCCTCTGCCGGCCTGGCCTCTACGGTTACTTTTTCCCCTTCTTCAAAAGTGCCTTCGCCCGAGACTTCACCTGCATCTTCCGGGTTTACTTCTGCTTCAATCTCATGTTTAGCGGGAGCGCAGCCGGTCATTGGCAGCGCTAATAACATAGCCAGAGTGTAAAGAATGGCTAAGATAAGCCTTATTTTAAACATAGTTCCCCTCCTGCTGCCTGGTTGCATTAATCGTAATTGCAGTAAAAAAACATGTCAAGGGGAAGCGGCGAAAAGCGGTTTTACTTTACATGTAGCCCTTGCCACTGGCATTAAAACCAGGGGCTTTGTGATGTTTGAGAAGGTAATGTCTCTCGATTTGGCAGCCAGGGAAGCCCGGTTTGTGGAGAAAGCGCCGGTAGAGGTGAGAGAGCAGGGTTTCGATATATTATACGGCGTTATCGAAGGGGTAGGTTCATAGCGCTAAAGGGATAACACAGAAGAACCGTCCCCCTGTGTGATGCAAATTTTCCAGAGGTTATTAGCCTTTCAATCCCTTAAATTTATGTTTTAATGCTGCTTCTGTAAAGAAAATGGTAGATACCAGGATTATAGCTTGAATCCCAACAATTATTCCGCGTGCCTGGTGCTGAAGTAACGGAAGGCAAAGGCACATCCTGAGAATGAGGCAATCAAGCCTTTCAGGATTTTATCGATCAGTATCAGGTTTTTATAAAAAACGCGAGCCCGTTCGGGCTCGCGCATTAGTATCCTAATCTGCTTTATAGTTGTTCCTGGTCAAGATAAAAAAGCTATTTTGTCCAGCCATAATCAGGCCAGGTCAAAACGGTCTGCGTTCATTACCTTGTTCCAGGCGCTCACAAAATCGTGGACAAACTTTTCTTTCGCATCGTCACCTGCATACACTTCAGCGATAGCGCGCAGTTCGGAATTGGAACCAAAGATCAGGTCTGCGCGGGTGCCGGTCCACTTGAGTTCACCGGAGTTGTAATCACGGCCTTCGAATTCTTCTCCATCTTCATCTACCGCTTTCCAGGTGGTGTTTGAGTCCAGCAGGTTTACAAAGAAGTCGTTTGTAAGTGCTTCCGGGTTATTAGTGAAGACGCCGTGCTGGGACTGGTTATAATTGGTGTTCAACACACGCATACCGCCCACCAGGACCGTCATTTCAGGAGCGGTCAGGGTTAACAACTGGGCCCGGTCAATTAAGAACTGCTCTGTCGGCACGGCATATTTCTTTTTCAGGTAGTTGCGGAAACCATCCGCAGCCGGCTCCAGTGGTTCAAATGAATATACATCTGTTTGCTCCTGTGTTGCATCCGTGCGTCCCGGGTAAAAGGGAACGGTTATATTGTAGCCTGCGTTTTTAGCTGCCTGTTCCAGGGCGGCGCATCCACCCAGGACGATCAGGTCGGCAAGCGATACTTTCTTTTGGCCTGCCTGGGCGCTGTTGAATTCTTCCTGGATTTTTTCCAGGGCGCCAAGTACTTTGCCCAGCTGCTCGGGCTGGTTGACTTCCCAATCTTTCTGGGGCTCCAGGCGGATTCGCGCCCCGTTTGCCCCACCGCGCTTGTCGGAGCCGCGGAAAGTAGATGCTGAAGCCCAGGCAGTGGTAACCAACTCTGATACTGAGGGGCCGGAAGAAAGGATTTTTTTCTTAAGATCTGCGATATCGGTTTCGTCAATTAATTCATGATCGATTGCTGGTACCGGATCCTGCCAGATCAGCTCTTCCTCGGGGACGTCTGGTCCGAGATAGCGTGAGCGGGGTCCCATGTCACGGTGGATCAACTTAAACCAGGCCCGGGCGAAGGCATCTTCAAATTCCTCCGGGTTTTCGTGGAACCGCTTCGCTATTTTCTTGTAAGTGGGATCCATCTTCAAAGCCAGGTCTGCCGTGGTCATCATAGGAGCATGCCTGATGTTGGGATCTTCGGCATCCGGAACTGCATTTGCCGCTTCCGGATCGGTAGGTACCCATTGCCATGCGCCCGCGGGGCTTTTAACTAAGTTCCAATCATACTTAAACAGGGTGTCAAAGTAGCTGTTATCCCATTTTGTCGGGGTCGGAGTCCAGGCTCCTTCTATACCGCTGGTGATAGTGTCACGGCCTTTTCCTTTACCGTAACTATTTTTCCAGCCGAGGCCCTGTTCTTCGATGCCGGCACCCTCGGGTTCCGGGCCCAGATGAGAATCAGGGGCGGCCCCGTGACATTTGCCGAAGGTATGCCCCCCGGCAATAAGAGCTACCGTTTCTTCGTCGTTCATGGCCATGCGGTCAAAGACATCCCTGATATCACGGGCTGAAGCCAGGGCATTCGGTTCGCCGTTCGGGCCTTCAGGGTTTACATATATAAGGCCCATCTGGACGGCGGCGAGAGGGTTTTCAAGTTCCCGGTCACCTGAATAGCGCTGGTCTCCCAGCCATTCGCTTTCTTGACCCCAGTAAGTGTCTTCTTCAGGTTCCCATACAT
>PUKV01000002.1 GCA_003550645.1 Syntrophomonadaceae bacterium
CTGCGGGATGATGAGCACAAGCTCAAGGAAGAACTCGATGAGCAGAAAAAAGAGTGGGAAAAACAGGTTGGCGCCTCCGACATGTCGCTGGTCAGTGAAGAAGATGTAGCTTACATCGTATCCAGCTGGACCGGTGTGCCGGTTAAACGCCTGGCCGAAGAAGAGTCGGTTCGCTTGATGAAATTAGAAGAAACCCTGCACAAAAGGGTTATCGGCCAGGATGAAGCGGTGCGTTCGGTATCAAGGGCCGTACGCCGCGCCCGGGCCGGCCTGAAAGATCCCAAGCGCCCGATCGGTTCTTTTATCTTCCTCGGCCCTACCGGGGTTGGTAAAACCGAACTGGGCCGGGCCCTGGCTGAAGCGCTGTTTGGCGATGAAAACAACATAATCCGCCTCGACATGTCCGAGTACATGGAAAAACATGCAACCGCCCGTTTAATCGGAGCCCCTCCGGGCTATATCGGCTACGAGGAAGGCGGCCAGCTGACTGAAAAAGTGCGCCGCAACCCTTACTCGGTTATCCTCCTGGATGAGATCGAAAAGGCCCACCCCGATGTATTTAACATCCTCCTCCAGATCCTGGAGGACGGGCGCTTAACCGACGGCAAGGGCCGCACTGTTGACTTCAGGAATACGGTCATCATCATGACCTCCAACGTGGGTGCCACGTTCATGAAAAAGACTGCGGTCGGTTTTGGCGCTGCCAGCGAGGAAGATGATTATGAAGGCATGAAGGAAAGGATCATGGATGAACTGAAGAAAACCTTCCGGCCCGAGTTCTTGAACCGGGTTGATGACCAGATTGTCTTCCATGCCCTCGGCGAAGAGCATATCCGCCAGATTGTCGACCTGATGCTCAATGAACTAAACCGGCGGATCGAAGAATACAGCCTCCAGGTAGAGGTAACGGATGAAGTCAAGGGCATGCTGCTCAAGGAGGGTTTTGATCCCAGTTTCGGCGCGAGACCGCTGCGCAGGGTAATCCAGCGCCGCCTGGAAGATGGTATCTCAGAAGAACTCCTGCAGGGCAAAATTGCTCCTGGAGATACGGTTGAGGTAACCGTGGACGAAGAAGAAGCCTTCTCGTTCCACAAGAAATAGAACTTGAGGGGGTGCTTTCCGGCACCCCCTCTTTGTGTAAATATTATGAAAGTAGCAACTTTAAGTTTGGTAAAGGAGTTTTGCCCGGTATTGTCGAATAGTAGTCAAGAAAAGCACAGGGATTTATTTTTTTGCCCTGTTAAGGAGTGTCATATTTGAAGATAGCTGTATCCGGCAAGGGCGGAGCTGGAAAATCTACCGTTTCCGCCCAATTGGTACGCTGTTTTACGCTTCATGAAACGCCGGTTTTTGCAGTTGATGCCGATCCGGATGCCAACCTGGGACTGGTCCTGGGACTCGATCCGGATCAGGTAGGCAACCTGCGCCCCCTGATAGAGCTGCAGGAAATCATAGAAGAGAAAAATTTTGGCGGAGGGACGTTTGTCGATCTCAACCCCAATGTTGATGATGTTCTTGAAAACTATACCCTGCGTGACGGAAGCCTGCGCTTTTTAAAAATGGGCGCAATCAAGCAGGGCGGTTCTGCCTGCTACTGCAAGGAAAACTCGTTCTTGAATGCCGTCCTCACCACGATGCTTCTCGATCGGGACGAGGCTGTTGTGCTGGATATGAGTGCCGGCATCGAGCACCTGACCCGCGGTACCGCCCGTGGTATTAAATTAATGCTGGTTGTGGTTGAGCCGACCAGGGCCGGCCTGAGTACCGCCCTGAACGTTGATCGCCTTTCAAAAGACCTGGATATAGAACAGGTTTTATTTGTGGGTAACAAGATCCGCAGTGAGGAAGACCGGGCCTACCTCGAATCTTCACTGCCCCCGGAACGTTTTGCCGGTATGATTGCCTTTTCAGAACAGGTTCTGGAAAGAGCTCGCCGCGGTGAACCTCTGGTCTCCAGCAAGGATGACCTTTTACCCGGCTTAGAAAAAATTTATGATAGTATTTGCAGGAGGTGATTATACCCACTACCGGTTTTGCTGTTTATATTTAGTGAAATAAATATTGAACAAGGGGACAGGTTAGATTTACCAGAAACATCATTCTTATCTTAGAAACCTACAAGGAGGTTAGACCTGATAATGTCCGAAGGAAAGAAAAAAGTTGACAACAGAAGGACTATCGATCCGGCTGCGCTGGCTGTTATCGACAAGAATACCGAAAACGGCCAGGTTGAAACAGCATACGAACGTTACGTTAAAATGCAGCCCCAGTGCAACTTCGGGCGGACCGGTGTTTGCTGCCGGATTTGCCTGCAGGGGCCCTGCCGGATCACCAAAAAATCCTCAAAAGGGGTTTGCGGCGCCCATGGTTACACCATCGTGGCCCGCAACCTGATCAGGGCCATCAGCGGCGGTACCGGCGCCCATGCCGACCACAGCCGTCATATGCTTTATGCCCTGATGGAAGTGCTGGAAGGAAAAGCCCCCGATTATTCAGTGGAAGATTCCGAGAAGCTGAAGCGGGTAGCCGGAAAGCTCGGCCTGGAAGTGGACGGCAAAGAAGATAATGAACTGCTTGAAGCCGTCCTCCAGCAGGCCATTTCCGATTTCTCTAAAGTTACAACCGAGCCCTGCAAGTGGCTCGAAACAAACGTGGTGCCTGAGAGGATGGAAGTCTTCGATAAGTGCAACATCCAGCCTCGTTCGGTGCACACCACCATTGCTGAAACAATGGGCGCAACCCACATGGGTGTTGATGCCGATCCGGTCAACCTGATTTTCCAGGGCTTGAAGACTTCGCTCTGTGATTACATCTGCATGCATATCGGCACAGACCTGTCCGATATCCTGTTTGGCACCCCCAAACCCGTTTACACGGAAGCCAACTTTGGGGTAATCGACCCAGAAATGGTCAATATCGCCGTGCATGGCCATAACCCGCTCTTGAGTGAAATGATCGTCCGGGTATCCCGGGATATGAAAGAAGAAGCTGAAGCGGCAGGGGCCAAGGGTGTTAAGTGCATGGGGATCTGCTGTACCGGTAACGAAGTCCTGATGCGCCAGGGAGTGCCGGTTTTAACCAACTTCCTGTCCCAGGAACTGCCGATGATGACCGGGGCTTTAGACGCCATGGTCGTTGATGTGCAGTGCATCATGCCCGGGGTGAAAGCAGTTTCTGAGTGCTCCAACACCCGGATAGTGACCACCATGGCCCATTCCAAGATCCCCGGCTCCTACCACGTTGACTTCTCCGAAGAACATGCCGTGGAAAAAGCAAAGGAAGTTGTTAACCTTGCTATCGAAGCCTACAAGGAACGCCAGGATGTTGAAGTTGACATCCCTGACGTAAAGAACAAGGTTACTGCCGGTTGCAGCCTGGAAGCCATGGAAGAAGTACTCGGCGCGGTTAACTCCGAGGAACCGATCAAGGTCATCACCGATGCGGTTGAGTCCGGGCAGCTGCGCGGCGTGGCACTTTTTGCCGGCTGCAACAACCTGCGCGTGCCTCACGACAACAGCCAGATCACAATCATGAAAGAACTGGCCAAGAATAACGTCCTCATGGTGGCTACCGGCTGTGCTGCCGGTTCAGCTGCCAAACTGGGCCTGTTAAACGCTGAGGCGGTAGAAAAGTACGCCGGCGATGGCTTGAAAGAGTTCTTCAATACCTTAAATGAAGCCAACAAGGACAAGCTTAAAGAAAAACTGCCCTTAATATTCCACATGGGCTCTTGCGTGGACAATACCAGGGCCTACGACCTGACCACCGCCCTGGCCCGCCAGTGGAATGTTGATGTTCCCAAGGTCCCCTTTGTAGCCTCCGCGCCGGAAGCAATGAGCGAAAAGGCGGTTTCCATTGGCAGCTGGTGTGTGACGTTAGGCGTCCCGACCCATGTCGGGGTAGTGCCTGAAGTTACCGGCAGCGCCCTGGTAGACGGCATCGCCCTGCAGATTGCTGAAGATGTTTACGGCGGTTACTTCATATGGGAAGAAGATCCTGAAAAAGCATCTGAAAAGATCCTGGCTGCGCTCGATGAGCGGGCCTGGAAGCTGAAGATTCACAAGCAGACTGCTGAAAAATACGAAACTGAACTGTCCACCGGATGGTAAAGCTACTGTTGAAAAGGAGGCACGAGCAATGAGTGAAGGTGTTCTCTCCCAAGAGTGGGAACAATCATTTGACGAGATATTTGACGGTGCGGTAGATGAATCAAATCCGCCGGTTAAATTATTTGAAAAAGCATATGACGGGGCGGTTATCGCCACCAGCTATGCAGAAATTCTGCTCAACCAGGCCATCAGGCGTTACGGCCCCGATAAGCCGGTCGGTTATCCCGATACCGGCTACTACCTTCCCGTAATCCGGGCGCTCAGCGGTGAAGCGGTGGAGAAACTGGGCGATCTGCCCCCCATCCTGAACCGTATGCGCAACCAGATCCGGGAAGATCTTAATTTCCATAACGCCCGTCTCTGCGGGGAAGCAGCCGCCTACTCGGCTGAAATTATCGAAGCCTTGCGTTACCTGGACGGTGCCAGGCCGCATGTTGAGCCCTGGACCGGTTTCCTGGGTGACCCGGTGGTCCGCCGTTACGGGATCCTCCTGGTGGACTGGACCATCCCCGGCCAGGCCGTGATCATGGGTAAGGGTAAGTCTTCAGAGGATGTGGGTAAGCTGGTTATGGACCTGCAGGCCAAGGGGTTCATGATTTTCCTCTGTAACCAGGTGGTCGAGCAGGCCATCGAGGCCGGCTGCAAACTCGGGATTGACTTTATTGCTTTCCCGATCGGTAACTTTACCCAGGTTATCCATGCTGTAAACTACGCCCTGCGGGCCGGTATCGCTTTCGGCGGTATCCCGCCGGGAGAACGTGATAATACCCGCGATTACCAGCGCCGTAGGGTGCGGGCGTTTGTGCTTCAGCTGGGCGAAATTGACGAAGTCCAGGTAGCCGCCCACTTCGCGGCCATCTTCTTAGGTTTCCCGGTCATTACCGACCAGGAGCTGCCAGAAGACGAACAGGTTCCCAACTGGTATGTATCGCACCCCAATTACGAGGATATTCTCCAGGTAGCGATGGAGATCCGCGGCATCAAGCTGAAGATCGTTGACATTCCCATCCCCATTACAGTAGGCCCCGCCTTTGAAGGTGAGGTTATCCGTAAAGGGGACATGCGGGTCGAGTTCGGAGGCAGTAAGACCACCGCCTTCGAGCTGGTTGAATCTGTCGGGGAAAATGAAATCGAGGATGGCAAAATCGATGTCATCGGTCCTGAAATAGACGAAACCGATGAAGGCGGCGCCCTGCCGCTCGGTATTGTGGTCAAGATCTTCGGCCGCAAGATGCAGGAAGACTTTGAAAGCGTTCTTGAACGCCGTATTCACTACCTGATTAACTATGGGGAAGGTATCTGGCATATGGCCCAGAGAGATACGATCTGGATGCGTATCAGCAAGGATGCCGCCGCGAAGGGCTTTAAGATCAGAGACTTCGGCGAACTGCTAATCGCCAAGTTCAAGGATGAGTTCCCCTCTATCGTCGACCGGGTCCAGGTCACCCTGCTCACCGAGCAGGCAAAAGTGGAAGAGGAGCTCGAAAGGGCCCATAAATTTTACGATGCCCGCGATGAGCGCCTGAGAGGCCTGACCGACGAATCGGTCGAGGAATTCTATTCCTGCATCCTCTGCCAGTCCTTTGCTCCCAACCACTGCTGCGTGGTCACACCTGAGCGCCTCGGGCTGTGCGGTGCGGTAAGCTGGCTCGACGGTAAGGCCGCTTACGAGATCGACCCCACCGGCCCCAACCGGCCGATCAAGAAAGAAGGCCTTGTCGATGAAGAAAAAGGGATCTGGGAATCGGTTAACGAGTATGTTTACCAGAACACCAACCGGATGATCGAAGAATGCTCGATGTACAGCTTCATGGATCGCCCGATGACTTCCTGCGGCTGCTTCGAATGCATCATGGCTATCGTTCCTGAGGCAAACGGGGTTATGATCACCACCCGCGAATACGGCGGGGATACTCCCGTAGGGATGACCTTCTCCACCCTGGCCGGCTCGGTCGGCGGAGGGGTGCAGACTCCCGGCTTTATGGGTCACGGCCGTGCCTATGTTTTAAGCCGCAAGTTTATCAGCGCTGACGGCGGACTGGCACGGGTGGTCTGGATGCCGAAAGAGCTGAAAGACTCGCTCGGCGACGAACTGCGCCAGAGGGCTGAAGAAGATGGTTTGGGTTCAGACTTCTTGTATAAGGTTGCCGATGAAACCGTCGGAGCCTCAGCAGAGGAGATCCTGCCCTTCCTTGAAGAAAAAGGCCATCCTGCCATGAGCATGGAGCCGCTGATGTAAAGAGAACAGAGAAAAAGGCTTCGGTGGAGGCGACGATGAAACCGGAGCCCTTTCCTGTTAAACAGTGGACCCTTGGGCCGGTAGAGAATATAAGCGCCTTAAGTGTCCGCTTAGCTTTTATTGAAGATAAGAAAGGAGTAGAGTATTAATGGGTTTAACCGGCTTAGAAATTTATAAACACCTGCCAAAGACAAACTGTAAAGAATGCGGTTCACC
>PUKV01000094.1 GCA_003550645.1 Syntrophomonadaceae bacterium
TACATCAGCAGCGCCGGGCCCCATTTTGGCGAAGAAAGAGAGCTGGTGGGACGCCGGGGTTCCGGGACGATCTTTTTTTCCAACTGCAACCTGGCCTGCGTCTACTGCCAGAACTGGACCATTAGCCGGGGGCTTGATACGGACCGGGCCGGCAGTGTAGAAGAACTGGCCCGGACCATGCTTTACCTGCAGGGCAGCGGCTGCAGCAACATCAACCTGGTTACCCCAACCCCTTATCTCTACCATATCACTGCAGCTATTGACCGGGCCGCCCGCGAGGGCCTGAACCTGCCGGTAGTTTACAACTGCGGCGGCTATGAAGCGGTCGGCACCCTGCAGCTGCTAGAAGGTTTTATCGACATTTATATGCCCGATGTTAAATACGGTTCGGATGAGATGGGGGAAATTTATTCGGGAGTTAAGGGCTACTACAGCCGGGTGAAAGAGGCCTTAAAAGAAATGCAGCGCCAGGTAGGCGATCTGAAAGTCGGAAAAGATGGCACCGCCCACCGGGGCCTGCTGATCAGGCACCTGGTTTTGCCGGATAATTTATCAGAAAGTGAAACCGTGGCAGAAATGCTCAAAGAAGAGATTTCTGCAAACTGTGCCGTCAACGTAATGGCCCAGTACTACCCGGCCCACAGGGCCGCTGAATATCCTTCCTTGAACCGCCGCCTGAATTCAGAGGAGTTTTTAAGGGCCCGTGAAGCATTCTTAAAAGCAGGTTTGCGGATTCTTTAATCCGGGTGTCGGTTCTGTTGACCCTTACCGGTGTGCGGTGTAGAATAAAAGCAGGTAAGAATTAGATGCATCATTTGGAGCAATCCAGGGCATCATTAACAAACAAGTAAAAAGGAGGAATAGATGATGGCAGGTGCAGTAAAAGAAATTACTGGAAGCCAGTTTGACGCAGAGGTATTGCAGGAATCAAAGCCGGTCCTGGTTGACTTTTGGGCTCCCTGGTGCGGCCCTTGCAAAATGCTGGGCCCGGTTCTCGAAGAGGTGGCCGCCGGCAATGAAGACCGTCTCAAGGTGGTCAAGGTCAATGTCGATGAAAACCAGGAACTGGCTCAGAAATATGAAGTGATGAGTATTCCCACCATGTTTTTGATCAAGAACGGAGAAGTTGTGGACAGTTTCATGGGCGCCATGAACAAGCAGGCCCTCACTGAAAAGATCGAACAGCATCTTTAATAAAAACTTTACCCTGCAGTATCTGTTCAGCCTTGTTTTATTTTGAATTGGTGAAGTCTCAGCACAGGTAATGGCAGCGACTCAGCTCTAGCGCAGTGTCGCTTATCCAAAAGAAAACGCAGCTGAGCAGTAAAACTCTACTTTAAGTAAAAAATACACTTTTAAAAACAGGTTTTAGCAGGCCCGGTCCGGGTCTGCTAAAATTTTCTCATTTTTTACGGGCAGGGGCAGGAATGGAGATCCCGGTTGGCGAATAGCATTAAAAATATTCCGAAAGGGTGTGTTTTTAACCATGGAGCGACAGGCAATCGGCCAGGTGACCCATTACTACGGGAAAATAGGGGTGGCGATTTTAAAGCTGGATGCCCCACTGTCAGTCGGAGACGTGCTTGCCATAGTCGGTTCAACGACCGACTTAGAACAGCAGGTCAAATCAATGCAGGTGGAACACCAGAACATTGAACAAGCGGCGGCGGGTGACCTGGTCGGCCTGAAGGTTAAAGACAAGGTGCGGGAAGGCGATACGGTTTATAAGCTGGTTCCCCAGGTCCAGTGACTGCAGCATTATTTTATCTCAACCGGGATTCGCTGAGACCGGCTTAAGAAGCTTTGTGGCTGTTTAGATGTGCCGGCGGATTTTATGCCGTCCTGCAGCAGGGATTCTTTGTGGTATAACAGGTGATCGATTAGTGACACAGCAGGGAGAAAAAAAGCACCAGGCCGGGCTTGATTATGAGAACCCGGTTGCTGCAGAAGATCAAATCATCAGGCAGGCCCTGGCCGGAGCGGCCAGGGCTGTTCCGATTATTCTCGGTTATATGCCGATCGGAATTGCTTTTGGCGTCCTGGCTTCTACGGCAGGTCTGAGCATATACAGTGCCGTGGCAATGTCCATTTTCGTTTTTGCCGGCTCGGCTCAGCTGATTTCTGTCGGTTTGATCGATGCCGGGGCCGGTATTGCCGCTATTACGATGACTGTATTCCTGGTTAACCTGCGCCACCTGCTAATGAGTGCGTGCCTCGCGCCCCATCTCCGCTACCTGAAACCCTGGCAGCAGGCCCTGTTCAGCTATGAAATCACCGATGAATCTTTTGCTGTTCACTCCGCCTATTTCCGCCAGAAAGGCCGCCCCCCGAAGGCGGAGCTGTTTGCCCTCAACCACTCGGCCCACCTGGCCTGGATTGCCGGGACCCTGCTTGGAGCCTGGGTGGGAGTGCAGCTTACTTTTGATACCGAAGTAGTTGGTGTCGATTATGCCCTGCCGGCCATGTTTATCGCCCTGCTGGTGATGCAAATCGAAAACTACCGTCATGTCGCCATAGCGGTTATAGCTGCTGCCCTGGGATTAATATTTTATCTTTCCGGGATGAACCAGCT
Organism: Syntrophomonadaceae bacterium; assembly: GCA_003550645.1. Lineage (GTDB taxonomy): Bacteria > Bacillota > Dethiobacteria > DTU022 > DTU022 > B1SED10-74M. The sequence goes on from PUKV01000094.1 coordinate 2,573, forward strand.
TTATATTATCCTGGCTACAGTGATTGCTGCTACCATCGGCGCTTTTTGGAAGCAGAGCAAAAAGCCCGGTGAGCCGGGAGTAGAAGCAAGGGGGAGGGAGGATTAATCCATGCCTGGATTGAGCCCGGCTGAAGTTATTTTAGTAATTGCCCTGATGTCTCTTGTCACCTATGTCCCCAGGGTTTTCCCGGTCCTGATCCTTTCCAGGCGCAGCCTGCCCGAACCAGTTGAGCGCTGGCTTTCTTATGTGCCGGTGGCCGTTTTGTCCGCCCTTTTGGCCCCGGCCCTGTTTTCCCCGCAAGGAGTTCTTGATTTTGCCGTGCATACCAACCCATTTTTTTGGGTGTCCATACCGGTTTTTGTGATCGCCATTTTAACCCGCAACCTTTTTGCCACGGTCCTCTTCGGCATGGCTCTGATCGCTTTATTCCGCTACCTGCTGCCTTGAAAAACTGCCAGAAAATTTTGTCCAGATCAATTTGCGAGAACCAGATAATTGCCGATATTCGGGCATTAAAGTAGTAATCGCTCTTATTTGACCGATAATTACCAGCTGTGATATAATATATACTGGTAAAACAGAGTTAAAGCAAAATATGAGCTGAAAAGAATATAAAACTACAATTTGGCTCAGGTTACCGTTTAGTCTCCATCTAAATGAATATAATATAAAACCGAATTTTTGTTTTCACACCATAAACAGACTGGTAAAAGAGCAAGAAATTTATTAAGGAAAGCAGCATGTTAAATTTTACCATTCAGATGGACGGGGTAATGTCCGCCTGAGTTAGGGGGTGTAAGTCCCGTAGTGTAAAAATTCATTTTTCTAAACCTGGAATCTCACGATTTTAGTCGTAAGGTTGTGTTAACACGATAAACATCATCATAAGGAGGAGCTCGTATGGACAAGCTTGTACGTATCAACATGACCACCAGGAAGGTAGAGGTTGAACCACTCCCGGATAAGTACAAAGGCAAGGGCGGACGCTGGCTTAGCTCGATGATGGTTAACGATGAAGTTCCCGCTGACTGTCATCCACTGGGGCCAAATAACAAGCTGGTATTTGCTCCCGGCATTCTATCCTCAACCCGGGCCCCGAACTCGGGAAGGATTTCTGTGGGGGGCAAGTCTCCCCTGACCGGCGGAATTAAAGAAGCCAACGCCGGCACTCCATTTTCCCAAAGCCTGGCCCGCATGGGCATAGCCGCCCTGGTTGTCGAAGGACTACCAGAAGATAACAAGAGCTGGATGGTCAAAGTGGGAGTTGATGGAGGGGAAGTTGTCCCCGCCGATGACCTGGATGGAGTTGGCGCTTACGAAAGCGGCCACAAGCTCTGGGAAAAGTTTGGCGAAAAGACCCCCTTTGTAGTGAACGGCCCGGCCGGTGAAGCAAAAATGGTTATGGCCGGCCTGGCGTTTAATGACCCCGAAGGAAGAGCGGCCCGTTATGCCGGCCGGGGCGGCCTGGGCGCCGTGATGGGCAGCAAGGGTTTGAAAGCCATCTGCCTTGATGATTCAGACGCCAGGGGAATAGAGCCTGCTGATGCAGAACTTCTTAAGACGGGCCAGAAAAAGCTGGCTGATGCCATCCTTGAGCACGATGTGACCAAGAAAGGCGGCGCTTTGAACAGCTTTGGCACCGCCGTATTGATCAACATTCTTAACGAAGCCGGAGGGTTGCCGACCAACAACTTCCGAACTGGCGTGTTTGAAGGAGCCCAGAAGATCAGCGGAGAAGCACTGGCAGAAGCGGCTAAATCCAGGGGCGGTGCCGGCACAATGGGCCACCGCTGCCATCCGGGCTGCATTATCAGCTGTTCTACCGTATATCCCCATGAAGACGGTAGCGAACATGTATCAAGCGTAGAGTATGAGTCGATCTGGTCGCTTGGCGCTAACTGCGGTATTGACAACCTGGATCATGTTGCCGAACTGGTCTGGCAGTGTAACGACCTGGGCCTTGACACTATTGAGGCCGGTGTGACTATCGGTGTAGCCATGGAAGCCGGCCTGCTTGAATTTGGCGACGGTGAAGGGGCGATCAAGTTGATGGATGAAATCCGCAACCGCACCCCGCTCGGCCATATTCTTGGCCAGGGAGCCCAGTTTACCGGTGACGCTTACGGGGTTACCCGTATCCCCTGTGTCAAGCGCCAGGGTATGCCGGCTTACGAGCCGCGTGCCGTCAAGGGTATCGGCGTAACTTACGCTACCTCGACCATGGGCGCCGACCATACCGCCGGTTATACCGTTGCACCTGAGATTATGTCTGTTGGTGGAACCTCCGACCCCTTATCGAAAAAAGATAAGATCGGTCTTTCTAAAGCTTTCCAGGACACCACTGCATTTCTTGATGCAGCCGGTTACTGCATTTTCATCGCCTTCCCGATTCTTGATATCGAAAGCGGCTTTGAAGGTGTGATCGAAACGGTCAACGGTATGCTTGGGACCGACTACAAGGCTGATGACGTAACCAGGATCGGCGATGAAGTCCTGCGCATAGAAAGGGATTTCAACTTCCGGGCCGGTATCGGCAAGGAACAAGACCGGATGCCCGAATTCATGAAGTACGAAAAGCTGCCGCCGCATAATAATGTCTGGGATATTCCGGACGAAGAACTCGACACTTTTTGGGATTAATAATGAAAGTAACGGTAACTTTGTATGCAACATTAACCAAGTACCACCCGGAAGATAAGCGCAACGAGGCTTTCAGCGTTGAGCTACCTGAAGGATCCCGGGTCAAAGATCTCCTCGATCACCTGGGCATTAAAGAAGGGGAAGCCAAGCAGGTCTTTATCAGGCACACAAGCCGCCCTGAAGACTTTCCCCTGGAAGATGGTGAACGGGTTGCTATCTTCCCACCGGTAGCCGGGGGGTAAGTAGAAAACATAACAGATCAATTGCCACGATAACTTACTGGCCGCCCCGCAGAATAAAGGGGCGGCCGGTTCTTTGCAGGATCTTAACTTCTTAAGCTGGCTGGCGGGCTCGATCAGGCTTAAACTCCCGGCATAAGTTGCCCAGCAGGGTCTGACATTAACAAACAAAGGTGGCTTAGCAGGCACAAGACATCTGGATTCCCTAAGCCGAATAATGGCCCAGTTTCTCAGCAATCCAGAACTTAATAACGGCTTGCCTGGAGACCCCCAGGCTTTTTGCTTCATCATCCAGGGCCTGAACCATCCAGCGGGGAAAGTCTACGTTTATCCGCTGCAGTTGTTCCCCGGGTCTTACTGCCCTGGAGATATCCAGGTAAGCGGTTATATCCTTGCCTTCATCAAACATTTTGTCAAAATCATCTGTTTTCATATATATCAACCTCCTCCGTTCAGGAACGGCGCACAGAAATAATGCTAATTATACCATACCGGTTTTATCAAGGGCAGCGGACAATGCCCTGCGACCTCCTCTTGGATGGACAGTAAGGGGCAGATATGTTAAAGTCATTACCGGCAAGCTTGTATGACAAAGTTCAGCCGTGGTTTATTCTGGATAAGGGACACTTGTGCTGGAGCGGTTGCAATACCCGGGGAAGCAAAGGTTATAATTGTTAAATGCTAAATTACCGGATCCTTTCGGGGGAGGTTTAGAATGCAGCAAAAATACGATGACATGGGTACAGAGAGCATCACCAGGCTGCTTTTCCGCTATTCCCTGCCGGGCACGGTGGGCATGGTAGTGGCCGCAACCTACAACGTTGTAGATACCATTTTCATCGGCAGGCTCGGCAGCGAAGCCATTGCCGCCCTTTCGGTAGCCTTTCCCATCCAGATGATCTTAGGTGCGATCGGGGTGGGGATCGGGGTCGGTTCAGCCTCCCTGATCTCCCGTTCGCTCGGCGCCGGCAAAACCGGCGATGCCGAAAAAGCGGTGGGCCAGGTAGTGGGCCTGGCATTATTCTTTGGCCTGCTCATTGCAGCGCTCTCCTATTATTACCTGCGCCCTCTGTTAGTCCTGGTGGGTGCCGCCCCGGAA
>PUKV01000077.1 GCA_003550645.1 Syntrophomonadaceae bacterium
CGCCCTTTTTAATCCGGTAATAAGCAGACATGTAGGGGGTAGAATATCCGGCATCGGAAACAATAATACTATCCTGGGGCAGGGCCTCTTCAAGGGCCTTGACAACCCGGGCTGGATGGAGAAAATTATTATCTTCACCGGCCAATAATTGATCCAGTTGGACAAACTCCCGGTCAACTTTTTCCCTTACTGCTGTAAACCACTTCGATTCAGAAGCCGGGGAAGGTTGCTTTTCACTAATGACCCTGTAAATATCATCCAGGGCCAAGCGGGCATCACCCAGCATTGCCAGATCGCAACGCACAGTATTGCCGAGCTGGCCAGGGTCGGAATCTACCTGGATTACCCGGGCCTGTTCATCAATCAGGGAACCGGACAAAGTGATACTAGAATTTAACCTGCTACCCAGGGCCAGGATTACATCTGCTTCCCTGACGGCATCGTTTGTGGCAAACTTGGCCCCATTGCTGCCAATAACTCCAATCGCGAAACGGGAGGTTTCGGCTAAGGCACCTTTCCCGTTTATTGTCGTAGCGACGGGTATAGAAAGGTGCTCTGAAAGGACGGCCAGCTCTTGCCATGCCTTCGCTAAGTGAATTCCACCGCCAGCTATGATCAATGGCCGCTCAGCTGCAAGCAGTATGTCAGCCGTTTTTTCAACCAACCTGGCTTCAGGCCGGGTTCTGAAAGCCGGGCATTCACCTGCAGGTTCTTCGGCATATAGATCGTTTTCCACTGTTTTCTGAGAAACCGGGGCAGAAAGGACGTTTTCGGGAAGGGCCAGGTAAGATGGGCCCGGCTTTCCACCGGTGGCCATTCTAAAAGCTTTCCTGACCATGAAGGGAATGGAATCCGGGTTGGTGAGGCGGTAGCTGAAGCGGCTTACAGGTGAGAATATTGCATTCTGATCAATAGCGGTAAGGGCAGATTTCTCATCGCTGGAAACCGGGACATCGGAAGCCAGGCAAATCATGGGTATCGAAGACCCCTCTGCTTCAGCGGCAGCAGGAAGCAGGTATGTAGCCCCTCCACCGCTGGGCACTTCACATACACCCGGCCGTCCTGAAACCCGGGCATAAGCATCGGCCATATACCCGGCATGCCGTTCATCGCGGCACATGATATGGGTTAAATCTCCGGCGCAGCTTAAAGCGTTATAAAAAGAAACGCCGGTGTCGCCAGGCAGACCAAAGATATGCTTCACCCCGTACTTTTTTAGCATATCAACCAATATTTCGCTTCCATTCATTGCATCACCCCGTAAATATTATTTCAAGCTCTGGTTTTGCTGGGCCAATGGTTTAAAGTCTTGTTGTTAATAATGGGAATCAATATCACTTATTTCTCTTTAGAAAACAAAAAGGGCTCTTTGAAAGGATCTACCTTGCTAAGGATTTTATCCAATCAACTACCCCCCTTTTTAAGCCGCTCATCAATTATGAGCGACGTTAAATTATTATTGATCATATCCATGAGTATGTCAATACTCTGATGTGGTAAAATTTTATCAATATTTCGCTAAAATGGTTCTGTTTTTTTAAATGAATAGGACCTGTCAATCTACCAATGAGAGCCATTCTAGCCTATAATTATTTTAAGTCGGGAGGTGCTATCTTGCGAATAATTGCCGGCACAGCAAAAGGGATGAGGTTAAAGACTCCCAGGGGTAAAGAGGTCCGGCCAACTTCGGACCGGGTCAGGGAAGCCCTGTTCAGCATCATAGGCCGGCATCTGGCAGGAGCCGTATTCCTGGATTTGTACGCCGGAAGCGGTGCAGTTGGCATTGAAGCCCTCAGCAGGGGAGCTGTAAAGTCATTATTCGTTGAAAACAAGCGGGAAAATACCATGCTGATCAAAGAAAACCTGGCCAAAGCCGGTCTCTCGGAAAAAGCTGTATTGATCAAGGACGATACTGAAAAAGCAATTCTCAAGCTGGGACGGCAAAATATCAAGGCGGGCCTGGTATTTTTAGACCCGCCTTACAGCTTTACAGGATTGAACGAGCTGATCAACAAAATTATTGCCGGCCGGATCGTTGAACAACACGGCCTGGTTATAGTTGAACACAGTTATCACAACCGGCAGTGGGCTGACGATTTCCCTGAAGCAAGGCAAAAAAGGTACGGCGACACCTGCCTTACTTTTATCAAGCCGGGCTCGCTAACTTAATTCTGCTAAAGCTTCTTTCAGCCCTTTCAGAAAGCGCCTGTTCTGTTCTTCAGTCCCGTAAGTAACACGAATATAGGTTGGGTAGCCGAAAATATCCCCGGTCCTGACGATAACGCCCCGCTGCATAAGGGCCTGGAATACCTGCTTGGAATCAACCCCTGTATCCACAAAACAGAAATTGGCCTGGTCGGGTACCGCCCTCAAACCCATTTCGGCAAAACCTTCTGCCAGCTGCTTGCGGGCTTCTTCAACCATTTTGCGGCTGCGTTCTTCATGATCCCGGTCTTCAAGGGCGGCCCTGGCTGCAGCTTGGGCCATGGCATTAACGCTGAATGGTTCACGAACCCGGCTTAAGTCGGCTACCACTTCGGCCGGGGCAACCCCGTACCCGATCCGCAACCCGGCCAAACCGTAAATCTTAGAAAAAGTGCGCAGGGAAATTACCGGAAAACCCTGCTCGATATATTCGATTCCGGTCGGATGATCCGGATCCCAGGCATATTCAAGGTAAGCCTGGTCCAGGACCAGCAAGACTTTGTCAGGGAGTTTTTCAACAAAACTGTTTAATTCCTTCTTCCGTATAATAGTCCCGGTAGGGTTATTTGGGGTGCATAAAAAGACCAGCCTGGTTTTTTCATTAACCGCGGCCAGGATAGCATCAAGATCATACTCGAAATTATCTCCTACCAGTTCCACCTTGCGGGGCTCTCCCCCTAATAAACGCAGGGCGAATTCATACTGGGAAAAACTCGGGGTGGCCATAACCGCTTCATCACCGGAACCTACGTAGGCCAGGGCTAAAAATGATAAAATTTCATCAGACCCGTTTCCAAAGATTAACTGTTCCGGTCGGACACCCAGTTTCTGGGACAATGCTTCCCTCAGGTAATAACAGTAGCCGTCCGGGTAATCATGCATTTTGCTCAGGTTCTTTTGCATGGCCTCAACGGCCAGCGGTGAAGCCCCGAGGGGGTTTTCATTGGAAGCCAGCTTAATAACCCCGCTTAAACCCAGCTCCCTTTCCACCTCTTCAACCGGTTTTCCCGGCTTGTAAGGCTTGATGTGATTCAGGCAGTTGCGTAAATCTGGTTTTGTCACTGGATATTTCACCATCCCTTAAATATTATTGCCACTTCCCGTTCAACAAGGGCCACAGGCTGACTTTAAAAATAATTGTATTTTGCCCTTGCATTATCCTGCAAGCTTTGCTATACTCTGAAAATATAATAATAATAACATAAAAATGCTTTGATGGGGAAAAAACTTTAACCCGCCGCCCAGAGAAGGGTCCCCCGGTCTGAAAGGGCCCTCGGCAGTTAAAGATATAAGCCGCCCCGGAGCTGCTGCGCTGAAAGTGGAAACCACAAGTAAGCCCGGCCGGTTGCAATGCCGTTAACTTAAACGAGTGGCTCAACCATATGTGAGCAATTGGAGTGGTACCACGGGTATCTGACCCGTCTCTTTTGATAACAAGAGACGGGTTTTTTATTTACAGGGAGGTATTGTTATGAGTGTCGACTGGAGTAATTTCTTTTCAAGGCGGACTAAAAATATTACCGGATCCCAGATCAGGCAGTTTTTCGCCCTGACTGAAAAACCGGAGGTAATCTCTTTTGCGGGCGGTTTTCCGGGCAATGACTTTTTCCCACAAAAAGAAATCGCCGGTTCCCTGGCCCACCTAATCCGGGAAGACAGCACCCAGGCCCTGCAGTACAGCCCCACCGAGGGCAGCTTTGACTTGCGAAAAGTTTTAAGTGCAAAAATGAGCCGCGATGGTAAACTTTGTAATGCAGACAGCCTGATCATCACTGATGGTTCCCAGCAGGGGCTCGATTTACTGGCCCGGATTTTAATTAATTCCGGCGACCCGGTGCTGGTTGAAGAACCGGCCTATATCGGTGGGATGAGCGCCTTTAAATCATACGGAGGAATTACTGTCGGCATCGAGATGGATGATGAAGGTCCGCTTCCCTGGAGCCTGGAACAGGCGGTTAAGAAACACAGCAGTGATGGTAAACGACCAAAACTGTTTTACACTGTGCCCAATTTTCACAATCCCACCGGAATAACCACCAGCCTGAAAAGACGCTTTGAAATCCTGGCCATCGCTTCCCGCTACAACCTGGCCATTATAGAAGACAACCCCTATGGAGATCTTTTTTACGACCAGGATGTGCCCTTGAGTTATAAAGCCCTTGACCGGGAAGACCGGGTCATATACCTGGGATCCTATTCTAAAATCCTTATACCCGGCATCAGGATCGGCTGGCTGGCCGGCCCCGGGCCGATTGTTGAAAAAATATCAATGGCCAAACAAACCGCCGATTTGTGCTCCAGTTCACTCGGCCAGCAGCTCGCTTACAGGCTCTCCCTGGAAGGCAATGTAGATAAACATATCATCAACCTCCGCAGGCTTTACCGTGACAAAAGAAACGCCATGCTGTCGGCCATGGACCGTTATTTTCCGGCCGGGATTGAATACAGCAGGCCGGGCGGCGGCTTTTTCATCTGGGTCAATTTTCCTTCTTATTACCCCTCCAGCAGGGAGCTGCTGGAAATGGCCCTCCAACAAAATGTCGCCTTTGTGCACGGGGAAGGATTTTCCAGCAACGGGGGTGGCCTGCACAGTGCCCGCTTTTCTTTCAGCCAACCAGGCATCGACGACATTAATTTCGGGATCAAGATCCTGGGTGAAATCTTCTGGGAAGTTGAGGCAAGCTGCAGCGTTAAAGTAGCCGGCTGGGAATCCTGACACCTTTACACGTCTAACCCCAATATACACTATGGATTGCGGAACAATTGGTGTATAATACATCTTGAGGTCAGAAAAAATGCTTTAATTGTGGTCTGGCTAGTATTAAAAAGTAGGTGTTCAATGTCCTCGCTGGTAATAATCGACAGTGAATGTGCCAACCTGAGCAGTATCTATAAAGCAGTCAAATATGTAAACCTGGAGCCGGTTATTTCAGACGATTCGAAAACTATCGCATCAGCCCGGGCTATAATTTTTCCCGGCGTCGGCTCCTTTGCTCATGCTGCATCTTTAATAAGCAGGAAAAAGTTGACCGAATCCCTCCTGAAAGCGATCGCTGCAAACATACCTTTTCTTGGTATTTGCCTGGGAATGCAGCTGCTTTTCACAAGAAGTGAAGAAGCAATGCTGGGTGATAGCAGTGAACCTGCAGAAGGCTTAAGTGCAATACCTGGAGAAGCAAAACGTTTTCCTGCCGGGTTGCCGGTGCCCCACGTGGGTTGGAACCGGGTAACCCCTGACTGTGAAGATCCCCTGTTCAGGGGACTGGAGCAGGGGTCAAATGGAGGCACCTACTTCTATTTTACCCATTCATATTATGTCCACCCCCTAAACCAGGCCCACATTCTCGGGAGCACAGATTACGGCTTTAGGTTTACTTCTGCGGTGAAAAAAGAAAACCTGTACGGGGTCCAGTTTCACCCTGAAAAGAGCGGGCCGGCAGGCTTGCGCCTGCTCAGCAATTTTGGTAAGATTATAGCCGACAAAAGGGATTGAAAAGACAATATTTTAGGAGCAAGATGGCGATGCTGGCAAAAAGGATTATACCATGTTTAGACGTGCGGGACGGCCGGGTGGTCAAAGGAACCCGCTTTATTAATTTAAGGGACGCCGGCGACCCGGTTGAAAGGGCCGCTTTCTACAACCGTGAAGGAGCAGACGAGATAGTATTCCTCGACATTACCGCCTCTGTAGAAAAACGCCGCGCCATAATTGATGTGGTGGAAAAGACAGCGGAAGTTGTTTTTATTCCCCTGACCGTGGGCGGAGGAATAGATTCAGTAGATTTTATGCAGGAACTGTTAAATTCAGGTGCCGACAAAGTTTCTCTAAATACGGCCGTTTTGAAAGATCCCGCCTTGATCCAGGCCGGGGCGGAACGTTTTGGGAGCCAGTGCATAGTCGTGGCTATAGATGCCCGGCGGTCCGAACAAACTGCGGCCGGTGGGGAATCAGCCTGGGAAGTATACAGCCACGGTGGGCGCCCCCCCACGGGGCGCGATGCTGTAGAATGGGCCAGGGAAGCCGAAAAGCTGGGAGCAGGCGAAATCCTGCTTACGTCCATGGATGCAGACGGAACCCTGGACGGATATGATAACGCCCTGCTTTCAGCAGTAGCTGGTGCGGTCAGCATCCCGGTTATTGCTTCCGGCGGGGCCGGTAAACTCGAACACCTCTATGAAGCGCTGACCGATGGAAAGGCCCATGCAGTCCTGGCTGCATCAATCCTGCACTACGGCACCTACAGTATTGCCGAAATTAAAGAATACCTGTCCCAAAAGGGACTTCCGGTTAGGCCGGTTAAGAATTAAAGAACATGTCCAGTTAGGGGGATTTAG
>PUKV01000159.1 GCA_003550645.1 Syntrophomonadaceae bacterium
CAGGGTTAAGCGTTATCACAGTTGCCACCCGCCGCAACAATGCCGACGCCCTTGATCCCAAACTCAAATCCCTTAACTACCTCAACAACATCCTGGTCAAGCTGGAAGCCAACCGGGCCGGAGTCTTGGAAGCGCTCATGATGACCCCACAGGGTTATATTTGTGAAGGTTCCGGTGATAACGTTTTTATATACCGCAAGGGGAAACTGATTACTCCTCCCCCGTACCTGGGCATCCTGGAGGGCATTACCAGGGAAGCTATCATCCAAATAGCCCGGCAGGAAGGGATCCAGGTGGCAGAAGAGCCCTTTACCAGGCATGATCTTTACGTGGCCGATGAGTGCTTCTTGACCGGGACGGCCGCAGAAGTAATTCCGGTTACAGAGGCCGACAGCAGAATTATCGGCAGCGGAAAGTCAGGACCGATTACCCGTCACCTGATGGAACAATTCCGGGCCTTGACGATGAAAGAAGGCGTCCCCCTGGGTTAACCGGCCCGAACCGGGTAGAAGGTAGTTTCAAAGGAGCCTTTGCAGGGATAAAAAAAATAGAAAAATGAAACTGACAGGAGGAAAAACATGCGCAGTCACAAGGTTACCAGGGGCATTGACCGGGCCCCGCACCGCTCGCTGCTTGGTGCGGCCGGATTTCATCCCCGTGAACTGGATCAACCCCTAATTGGTGTTGTTAATTCGGCCAATGAAATAGTTCCCGGACATATCCATCTGGACGACATTGCAGATGCCGTCAAAGCCGGGATCAGGATCAAGGGCGGCACTCCCGTGGAGTTTTCCACCATCGGTATTTGTGATGGTATTGCCATGAACCATGCCGGTATGCATTATTCCCTGGCCAGCCGGGAAGTAGTGGCCGACAGTATTGAGTTAATGGTGGAGGCGCACTGCTTCGATGCCCTGGTCTTTATCACCAACTGCGACAAAATAACACCCGGGATGATGATGGCCGCGGCAAGGCTTGATCTTCCGGCTGTGATCGTTAGCGGAGGGCCGATGCTCGCCGGTGAACACAGGGAAACAAAGATCGACTTAAGCAAATTGTTTGAAGCAGTCGGAGCAGCGCGGGCAGGCCGGATTTCCGAACAGGAGCTGGAAGAAATGACTGCAAGCGCCTGCCCGGGATGCGGTTCATGCGCAGGCATGTTTACCGCCAACTCCATGAACTGTATGGCAGAAGCCCTGGGCATAGCCCTGCCCGGCAATGGAACCATCCCGGCGGTCAGCTCCCGGCGGACCAGGCTGGCCAAGGAAGCCGGGATGCAGGTGATGGAACTTTTAAACAAAGGCCTCTCAATCAGGCAGATTTTAGTCCGGGATGCTTTTGAAAATGCCCTGGCCGTCGATATGGCCCTGGGCTGCTCGACCAATACCCTTTTGCACCTGACTGCCCTGGCGCATGAATGCGATTTCAAGTTGGACCTGGACCAGGTTAACCGGGTCAGCGAGAGAACCCCCCAGCTGTGCCTGCTCAGCCCGGCCGGCCCAAATCATATCGAGGATCTGGACCGGGCGGGCGGCGTTCCCGCCGTGATGAATGAACTGGTCGGGGCAGGGCTGCTGCATTCGGGCCTGGTCACCGTAACCGGTAAATCGGTCGGTGAAAATACTGCTGCTGCAAAAACTGTTGACCGCTCTATTATTCACAGTGTTAAAGAGCCCTACAGGCCCCAGGGAGGGCTGGCAGTCCTCTTTGGAAGCCTGGCCCCGGGGGGCGCTGTTGTAAAGCAGGGGGCTGTTTCTGCCTCCATGCAGCGCTTTGAAGGGCCGGCCCGGGTATTTGACAGCGAGGAACACGCAGTTGCAGCGATTAATAATAACGAGATTGAAGCAGGCAGTGTGATCATTATTCGCTACGAAGGCCCGCGTGGTGGACCTGGAATGCGGGAAATGCTGGCTCCCACCTCGGTACTGGCCGGGATGGGGCTTGATGAAGAAGTGGCCCTGGTTACCGACGGGCGCTTTTCGGGGGCTACCAGGGGCGCTTCTATCGGCCATGTATCCCCGGAGGCGGCCGCAGGGGGCCCGATCGGCCTTGTTTCCGACGGCGACCTGGTATCCATAGATTTGCCGGGCCACAGCCTGGAATTGAAAGTAGCGGAAGAGGAGCTGAACAACCGCCTTAAAAAGTGGTGCAAACCGGAGCCAAAAATCAACCACGGTTATCTAAAGCGCTATGCCGGGCAGGTTTCTTCAGCAGGACTTGGCGCTGTTTTGGGAGATATTGCGGATGAGGAGGCGGGTGATACCTGATGAAAAAAAAGATGACAAAGGGTTCAGCCATGATTCTTTCGGCGCTGCAAAAAGAAGGGGTCGATACTATTTTCGGCTACCCGGGTGGTGCAGTCCTGCCTCTGTACGACAGCCTGTATGACTCCCCGCTCCGGCATGTCCTGGTGCGTCACGAGCAGGCCGCCGTCCATGCCGCCGACGGTTATGCCCGGGTGACCGGCAAACCAGGGGTGGTCTTTGCCACCTCCGGGCCAGGGGCCACAAACCTGGTCACCGGTATTGCCAACGCCTACATGGATTCAGTGCCGCTGGTTCTGATTACCGGCCAGGTCCCCAGCAGCTTTATCGGGACCGATGCTTTCCAGGAGGCCGATATAACCGGGATCACTCTCCCGGTAACCAAGCATAATTACCTGGTCAAAAACGCAAAACAACTACCCTCGATCTTATCGGAAGCTTTTTACCTGGCCTCTACCGGTCGGCGCGGGCCGGTCTTAATCGACGTCCCCAAGGATGTTTTTGACCAGGAAGCGCATTTTGAATACAGTGTAGAATGTGAAATACCGGGTTACAACCCTACCTATAACGGCCACGCCGGCCAGATCAGCAGGGCCATCAAGGCAATTCGCGATGCTAACAAGCCGGTTATTTTTGGCGGCGGGGGGCTGATCCGTTCCGGCGCTTCAGATGCCCTAAAAGAACTGGCTGAAAAAGCCAGGATCCCGGTAATTCTTTCTTTGATGGGGCTGGGCGCTTACCCGGGAGACAGGGACCTGTTCCTGGGTATGCCCGGCATGCACGGCAGCATTACCGCCAACTATGCCCTCAGTGAAGCCGATTTGATTGTTGCTACGGGAGTGCGCTTCGATGACCGGGTCACCGGCAAGCTGGACTCGTTTGCGAATAATGCCCGGATTGTGCATATAGATATTGATCCCGCCGAGATCGGAAAAAACGTTAAAATCGATGTTCCCATTGTGGGAGACGTCAAAACAGTCCTTGAAGCGATCTTGAAAAAACTGCATCCCGGGGACACGACCGGGTGGCTTGAACAAATTGAAAACTGGCAGCAGCAAAATCCGATGCCGGGAGCGTTCAAAGGCACAGGCAGCACAGTTAAGCCCCAGTATGTGATCAGGGAGCTGAGCCGGCTGTGCGGAGACAACAGCGTGGTGGCTACCGATGTGGGGCAGCACCAGATGTGGACCGCCCAGCACTTTATAATCCGTGAACCGCAGACCTTTATAACCTCCGGAGGGCTTGGCACCATGGGATACGGATTTCCCGCCTCTATTGGAGCCAAAATAGCCGCCCCGGGTAAAAGAGTAGTCTGTATTACCGGGGATGGCAGTTTCCAAATGAATATCCAGGAACTGGCAACCGCTGTTAATAACCGGCTCGATATAACTATTGCCATCATTAACAACAGCTACCTGGGTATGGTCAGGCAGTGGCAGGATATCTTTTATGATAAACGCTATGCCCATCCCCTGCTGGAAGGCAACCCGGATTTCGTCAGGCTGGCTGAGGCTTTTGGGGCTAAAGGGATGCGGGCTCGCAATGAACAGGAAGCCACGGAGGCGATTGAGCAGGCCATCGGAGAAAAAGGACCGGTGGTAATCGATTTTGTGGTAGAGCCGGAAGAAAACGTTTACCCCATGGTCGCCCCAAATCGTCCCATCAATGATATTATTATCGGGGGGGATCGATCATGAAGCATGTCCTTGCAGTCTTAGTCGAAGACAAACCGGGTGTCCTGACCAGGGTGGCCGGCTTGTTCAGCAGGCGCGGCTTTAACATTGACAATATTGCGGTGGGAGAAACCGTCTCTCCCGGGATTTCCAGGATGACCATTACCGTTGAAGGCAGTGAAACCATTGTCGAGCAGGTGGTGAAGCAGCTCCACAAGCTGGTCAACGTGATTAAAGTCAGCAACCTTTCCGATGAACCTTCGGTAATGCGCGAACTGATGTTGATCAAGGTTAATGCCGAGGTCGGCAGCCGCAGCGATATCCAGCAGATCGTGGAAACATTCCGGGGTAAAGTTGTTGATGTATCGCCTGATTCGATGATCATAGAGGTAACCGGCAACGAGGATAAAATGGAAGCTATAAAACTCCTGCTCCAGCATCATGGGATCAAGGAAATAGTAAGGACGGGCAAGGTTGCCCTGCTTCGCGGTTCCAGAATAACCAGGGAGCACCAGTAAATACAGAAAGAAGGCGAATAGGGAACAATGAATCAAAAAAACAGGCTTGACCATGGTTCTGCAAGCAATAATTCAACAAATCATGGGTCAACACATGGCTCAACAATGGTTGAAAAAATACTGGCTGCAAAATCCGGCAAAAAGAGGGTCGCACCAGGCAACCTGGTAAATACAAAGGTTGACCTGGCCCTGGGTAATGATATTACCGCTCCTGTAGCCATCAAGGAATTTGAACGTTTTGGCGTGGATAAAGTGTTTGATCCTGAAAAAATTGTCCTGGTTCCGGACCACTTTACCCCGAACAAGGACATTGCTTCCGCCGAGCAAGCCCTGCTGATCAGGCAGTTTGCCCAAAAATACAAGATCAAGCACTACTACGAAATCGGCAGGATGGGGATAGAGCACGCCCTGCTGCCGGAACAGGGGCTGGTCCGGCCCGGTGAAGTCATTATCGGGGCTGATTCGCATACCTGCACCTACGGGGCCCTGGGCGCTTTCGCCACCGGGGTGGGCAGCACCGACCTGGCTGCAGCGATGGTCATTGGCGAAGCCTGGTTCAAAGTGCCTTCTACCCTGCGGTTTGAATTCCGGGGACAGCTGCCGCGCTGGGTAGGGGGAAAAGATCTCATTTTATATACTATCGGGCAAATCGGCGTAAGCGGGGCCAGGTACCGGGCCATGGAATTTGCCGGTTCGGCCATATCCAATCTGTCTGTGGACGGGCGCTTAACCATGGCCAATATGGCGATTGAAGCCGGGGGCAAATGCGGTTACGTGCAGCCCGACCAGGTTACATTCGATTACTTAAAAGGCCGGGTCACCGGGCCTTATGAGGCAGTTTACAGTGATGATGATGCGGTTTATGAGCAGATTTTCAGCTTCGATGTTTCAGATCTTGAGCCGCAGATTGCCTTTCCTCCCTCGCCCGACAGGGTTCGCCCGGTTTCCGAGGCTGAAGGGATAGAGCTGCAGCAGGTCGTAATCGGGTCCTGCACCAACGGGCGCATCGAGGACCTGCGCATCGCCGCTGCAGTTATCAAGAATAAGCGGGTTCACCCGGCGGTAAGAATGCTGGTCATCCCGGCCACGCAGCAAATATACCGGCAGGCCCTGGAAGAAGGCCTTTTGACTACCTTTATCGATGCTGAAGCAGTGGTCAGCACCCCTACCTGCGGGCCCTGCCTTGGCGGCCATATGGGCATACTGGCCAGCGGCGAGAAGGCCCTGGCCACCACCAACCGTAACTTTGTTGGCCGTATGGGTCACCCGCAAAGCGAAGTCTTTTTGTCCGGCCCGGCCGTAGCGGCGGCTTCCGCCGTTGCGGGAAAAATAGTTCACCCCGAGGAGGTTGCCCGATGATTTTTGAAGGAAGAGCATGGCTGTTTGGCGATAATATTGATACCGATGCAATTATTGCCGCCCGCTACCTCAGCACAACCGACCCCGGGGAACTGGCGGTACACTTGATGGAAGATATCAAGCCGGAATTTCCCGGCCTGGTCGCCCCCGGTGACATCCTGGTGGGAGGGGAAAATTTTGGCTGCGGCAGCTCCAGGGAGCATGCGCCGCTGGCTATCAAAGGGGCCGGGGTTTCCTGCGTGATTGCAAAAAGCTTTGCCCGTATTTTTTACCGCAATGCCATCAATATCGGCCTGCCGATCATGGAGTGCCGCGAGGAACTGTCCGGTATTGAACCTGGATCAGATCGGCTTAAGGTAGACCTGGAGCAGGGCACCATAACTCATCTCCGGACGGGCCGGGTTTATAAAGCCGAACCTTTTCCTCCATTCATGCAGGAGATCATCAACCGGGGGGGGCTGATTGAATATGTTAAAGCCCGGGTCAATCCTGCAAAATAGCGCTGCAGGTCTCTTTTCTATTTGCATTTTTTTTGCGATAATGATAGTGTATACATCGAAAAATGGTTAATAATATATTAACCCGGTTGTAGCAAGCAGGCGGGTGATATTGAGGAGGTCTATACATGAAGAAGTACAACAGCGAAAATATTCGCAATGTGGCATTAATATCCCACGGCAGTGCCGGAAAAACA
>PUKV01000193.1 GCA_003550645.1 Syntrophomonadaceae bacterium
CTTCATTACTTGACCCTCCTTCTAGTATTTAAAGCCTCTTTCACAATCACACCAAAAACCAAAGCAACATCTTCAAACTGATTATTCTATAGAACCACCTTCTTTAAAGAAAAATAATTAAAACCTGGCAAAATATTAAAACGGGTTCAACCACTGCTACCGGTAAGATAAAATGTTCAGGTAACATTGCTAAGCCTAAAGTTTAAAAGAACAAGAAGAAAGACCGGGGTGCAAGAACAAGCCTGGTTAAAACAGGTTAAAATACGCGAATATTTCTGATAATTATATGCTTAAGTCTAACACAAATTTTTTTAATAATCAATACTGATTTTTTGTTCAAATAAATACATGCGATTTAATATCATATTGTTGAATAATGCGCAACTTTATTGCACTTAATTTTTACATTTTACCCTGGTTTTCGATTTTAATTGATCCAGCTTGATGTATAGATGGAAATAACCGGGGGAGTAAAACAGGTGATGGGCACCTGGAAAGATATAACCAGGAAGGCGGAGGAATAATATTTTCTTTTTAAGGCAGGAATGAGAAAGGAAATGGCGAAAAAAATAAGTGAAAAGACGAAATGTTGACAATAGGATAAATAAAATCAACTAAATAAGAGGAGGCAAAATATGTATTCAAAAGCTTTTATTCCGTACCGGGGTTACTACAGCACCCCTTTTTCCCGCTGGCAGGGAAGCCTGGCCAATGAAAACGCAATTGAGCTGGGTGCAAGCACGGCAAAAAGATGGTTCGTAGAAAAAAAGATCGACCCTGGAATTTTTGATTACCTAATTTTTGGGAAAACAATCGGCCAGCCTTACACCTTCTATGCTTCACCCTGGGCGGCAGGGATGATGGGGGCGGAGCGGATCTCTGCAGTCCATATATCCCAGGCTTGTTCAACTTCCACTACCTGTATTAACATGGCAGCGATGGGTATCGAAACGGACCTTTATAAAACCACCTTTTGCCTCATGGTTGATCGCACCTCCAATGGACCCCACACGGTGTGGCCCAATCCATTCGGTCCCGGGGGACAGGTTATTTCGGAGGACTGGGTGATGGACCACTTTGGGAAAGATCCCTGGGGAGGGACTTCCATGATCCAGACTGCAGAAAATGTTGTGCGGATGGCCGGGAATATTACCAGGGAACAGTGTGATGCCGTAACCCTTAAGCGGTACGAGCAGTACCAGGAGTCCCTGCAAAGTGACCGGGAATTTCAGAAGCGCTATATGCTCCCGGTGGAATATACGATTAGCAGGAAGGAAAAGGGTTTGCTTGACGCTGATGAAGGGATAATGAAAACCACCGAAGAGGGGCTAAAAAAACTTAAGCCGCTGCTTCCGGATGGTGTCCACACTTTCGGATCACAAACCCATCCTGCAGACGGTAACTGCGGTATCATTGTAACCGGTAAGGAGCAGGCTCGTGAATTAAGTGCTGCCCCTGCCGTAGAAATTGGGGTTATCTCCTACGGCTTCAGCCGGGCGCCGAAAGCTCACATGGCCATATCGCCGGTTCCTTCCGCAAAAATGGCCCTGGAGAAGGCAGGTTTGGCCATAAATGATATTAAGATAATAAAAACCCACAACCCCTTTGCCGCAAATGATATTTACATGGCCAATGAATTTGGAATCGATGTAATGGAATTTAACAATTACGGGAGCCCGATTATTTTTGGGCACCCCCAGGGTCCAACTGCGGGGCGCTGCATTATTGAAATGATTGAAGAACTGGTTATCGCCGGCGGTGGTTATGGCCTGTTTACCGGTTGTGCTGCAGGCGACACCGGTGCGGCCATGGTTATAAAAGTCAGTGGGTAGCGGAGTCAGGTTTAAGGTGATATAACCGCCAGGTATCTGCGTAATTCCTTAAAGGGTAGCTGGGTAACGAAACCATAAGGGGCGGTTCCACTGTCTCCCTGTGGCCGGTTTTCATTCAACAACGGCAACAGGCTGAGCAGTTACTGTATTCTTGTAGCTAATGCGGGCAGTACTTGCAGCGGCTAAGTATTAATCTACTTGATATACACACAAGAAGGCAAAAACACGGGCTTAAAGCGCTGTTCATTAGCGCACCCGTGTTTTTTATCTCCCGGCCAGGTTTACCTTGGGCCTGTTGAACCAGCCTGGAAGGTTATTAGATGTAGACCGGTTATAACAGGTCGGGTTAACCCGGGTATTTCCCGGGTTGGTTGAACCGGTTTTCTATTTCCAGACACCTGGTGAGAAAACAGTTTTATTTGGTGCAAACCCGGTAATACTGCTGGGCTTTACTTGACGATCAGCAGGTTTTTTTCAAGGCAGTTGGCTACGGCGTTGCTGACGCTGCCCAGCAGGACCCCGCCAATCTTGCCCAGGCCTCTGCCGCCCAGGATTACGAGATCAAAACTTTCTTTTTGTGCTATATCGCAGATTATGTCGGCCGGGTTGCCCTTTTCCAGCCTGGTATTGACCTTGATACCCTGTTTTTCAAAAGTATTAGCTGCATTCTTCAGAACTTCCTCAGCGGTGTTGATCAACTCCTGCTCCTTTGTCCGGTAGGAAGCGAAGAAATCATATCCCTGCTGGGGATTGACTTCAATGACGTATAGAATAGTGACTTCTGTGGCAAATTTTTTGGCCAGCTTGATGGCCTGTTCAATTGTATTTTTAGAATGCTTGGAACCGTCTGTTGCCAGTAATAACTTATCCATCCTTATTCCACACCTTTCAAAGTGAAGTTAAATGCCGGTATGAGCGGCTCATAAATGGATTAGACCCAAAACCATGCTTTATCATGGCTTTAAAGCTTATTTAATGCTTATACCCCTAGTATACAGTAATTTATGAATTTAGACAAGAATATTGAAGCTGCAGCACGGTTGGGCGAATAAAAATCATTTTTACTTATAGCTTCAGCTGCTTGCTTTGCCGATGCCCTGGTCCAGGTACTTATTTGCCATGGCCCGGTAATATTCCGCGCTTGATTCTACCCACATCAGCGAAGCCCCGCCGATTTCTTTCTTGATCCTGGCCGGTGCACCGGCAGCCAGGTGCCGGGCCGGGATTTCCATATTATCTGAGACGACACTGCCGGCGGCAACCATGGCCTGCTCGCCGATAATGCTGAAGTCCAGCAGGACTGCATTCAAACCAATAATAGCCCCGTTGTGAACGGTGCAGTTGTGCAGAACCGAGCCGTGTGCTACTGTAACTTTATCTCCAATGATTGTTTCGCCTTCGGCCATGGTATGAACGACTACGTTGTCCTGGATACTGGTATCTTTCCCGACGATTATTTTGCCGAAGTCTCCCCGCAGAATGGCGCCAAACCAGATGCTGGCCCCTTCTTCGATAATGACGTCTCCGATGATGGCGGCGGTGGGAGCTACAAATGCTCCGGGTGCGATTTGCGGTTTTTTACCGCTAAATTCCATGATCATAACAGTCTTCTCCTTTCATTATTGGAACTGCAAGTTTTGGCCGGTTCAGGTAGAATAATCTTACCTTTTATTTTCTGAAAACAGTTCCTCTTAAAAGGGCTACTTTGTCTTCGCCCCGGTATACAGTCATCCTGTATATGCCGGTGGAGCGGGTCAGGTGTTCTTCTTCTGCCACGGCAGTCAAGCGATCGCCGCTGATGGTCCCCTTGACGTAGTTAATGCTGATGTGCATGGCCAGGGCTGTCCCCCTGGTATTGGAAGCCAGGCCAAAGGCGGTATCGGCCAGGGTAAACAGGGCTCCGCCATGCGTAACCCCGTTAAAATTGTGCATATCCGGGGTCACGGTCATACTTACCCGGGCATACCCGGCCCGGACATCTTCTAGCTCAACTCCCAGTTTCCAGGGGAACCGGTCTTCCCTGTAGCGTTCTTTGAGCAGTTCTGAATGGTCTGTCTCCCGGTGGTCCACGATTAAAGATGCCTCCTTAATTGAATATTAATTGTAATAACATAAACTGCAGGCACTATTAATTTAAATCAAGTATACTTGATGTTTGATTAGTTTGAAAGTCCTGCCGGTTTTACCCTGTGCCAGGAGATTAACGCACCTTTGCAAATGGTTTCAATGCTATATAACAAATGGCCGTCACTAAGTTTTAACTTGCTGCAGGTGCTCAGCGTTGTGATACAATAACATTAACAGTAAACGGTGAAGGAGTTAAGTTATTAATTGTTTGTAATGTCTTGATCCCGGGTCTTGCCGGGTCCGGGAGTGATACGAGGAGTGATGATATATGAATGCTGAAGACCGGGAAGGCCGGAAAGCAGCCGGAGCATCTGGTAAAGTTGAGGACGGAGAAATGAAAACAGGTCCAGGGAACAGAACAGCCTCCCTGGATAATTTAAAGAAAAGCTACCCGGAAAAGTTTGCCCCGGAAAATGAGATCTTTGGCAACATTCATGCCGGTGACCGCATTTTTATCGGCACTGCCTGCGGGGAACCGCAGTACCTGGTCCAGGCCATGATCAACTTTGTGGAATCAAACCCCAAGGCTTTTTTTGATGCTGAGGTCCTGCATGTTTGGACCCTGGGAGTAGCTCCATACACAGACCGGAAGTTCAGGAAAAATTTTCGCCACAACACCTTTTTTATCGCTGAAAACGCCAGGGAAGTTGTCAACAAGGGGTTGGCCGACTACACTCCCATATTTGCGTCCGATATTCCGGACCTGTTCAAGCGGAAGTTGATACCCGTGGATGTAGCCCTGGTTCAGGTATCTCCACCCGACCCGCATGGTTTTATGAGTATGGGTATCAGTATTGATATTACCAAAACTGCAGTCGAAAATGCATCGCTGGTAATTGCCCAGGTTAATGCTCATATGCCCAGGATTCACGGGGATACCTTTATCCATATCGATGAGGTGGACTTTCTGGTACCTCATGATGAACCGCTCTTAGAACACGAAACAGCCAGGCCGCCCCTCGAAGCGGTTAATAAGATCGGTGAGTACGTCTCCAGGGTTATTGATGACGGTGATACGATCCAGGTTGGATACGGAGCCCTGCCCAATGCAATCCTCTCCAATCTTAATCATAAGAAAGACCTCGGCATTCATTCGGAGCTGCTTGGTGACGGTATTGTGGACCTTATGAAAAAGGGAGTGGTGAACAACTCCAGGAAAACCGTTGATCGGGATAAAACCGTTGCTTCGTTTTGTATCGGCAGCAGGGATACCTACCGCTACCTTGATGACAACCCGGCTGTAGAGTTCAGGACAATTGATTACACCAATGACCCGATCAACATTGCCATGAACAGGAACATGGTGGCCATAAACACGGCCCTGGAAATAGATTTAACCGGCCAGGCTACGGCTGAATCGCTGGGTAAATACTTCTTCAGCGGTATCGGGGGCCAGGCTGATTTCATGCGCGGGGCGGTGCTGGCCAAAAGGGGGCGCAGTATCCTGGCCTTGCCCGCAACCAACCGGGATGGCACCGTGTCGAGGATTGTCCCTTTCCTCAAGGAGGGAGCCGGGGTAACTTTGACCCGGGGGGATATCCACTACGTGGTCACGGAATTCGGCATAGCCTACCTGCACGGTAAAAATGTCCGGGAAAGGGCAATGGCCCTGATCTCTATCGCCCATCCATCCTTTCAGCCCTGGTTGATCGAGGAAGCCAAAGAAGCAGCCTTGATTTATAAAGACCAGGCTTATATTCCGGGCGAAAAGGGCAAGTATCCGGCTGAACTGGAGACACGGAGAACCACCAAAACAGGCCTGGAATTTTTCATGCGGCCGGTGAGGATAAGCGATGAACCGGTGTTGAAGGATTTTTTCTACAGTCTTTCAGAGGAAAGCAGGTATAACCGCTTTCTATCGAGGCGGGAAGATATGCCCCGCGAGATGCTGCAGGACCTGTTTTTGGTTGTCGATTATACCCGGGAGATGGTGATCCTGGCCACCATCGAGCATGAAGGGGCGGAAGTGGTTATCGGGGTGGGCCAGTACGTGGTCCTGGAGGGGACCCTGACCGCGCAGGTAGCCCTGGTAATCAGGGACGATTATCAGGGCCAGGGGCTGGGTTCAGAGCTGCTGTCTTACCTGGCTACCATTGCCCAGAAGCAGGGCCTGAGCGGTTTTACAGCCGAAATCCTGCCGGATAACAAGCACGTCCTCCACCTGCTTGAAAAAACCGGCCATATCATGGATAAAAAGTTTAGTGCCGG
Source organism: Syntrophomonadaceae bacterium (assembly GCA_003550645.1). Classification (GTDB taxonomy): domain Bacteria; phylum Bacillota; class Dethiobacteria; order DTU022; family DTU022; genus B1SED10-74M. The sequence continues at coordinate 6,168 of PUKV01000193.1, forward strand.
GGTTTACCAGATCGAGCTGGCTTTCCAGGAGAAGTAACTGCCCGGCAGGTCGGGCAGCACCTTAAAGTTTGTTGTCAGTCTGTATCGTCTTCGAAAACCGGGGCTTCGGAAACCTGGGCTGCCGTGAAGACATAAGCCGCCTGCAGGGCCGAGGTCGGGCACAGCGGGAAGCATTCCTTGCAGTTCCAGCATTCGCTGGCAACCAGTTCAGGGATAAAGTTTATTTCCCTGCTGGAGCCCCGGTTGATGAAGCCGACTGCATGTTTACCCTTCACCTCGGCACAGTAGCGCACGCACA
>PUKV01000234.1 GCA_003550645.1 Syntrophomonadaceae bacterium
CTTCTTACTCGCTCCTGGTCGTGCCCATGTTCGTCTGGATGGGCTACATTGCCTTTTACTCCGGTTTAAGTTCCCGGATTTATGATGCAACCTACAAGGTCATGGGCAGTTTAAAAGCGGGCTTGCTTTTGGCCACCATAGCCGCCTGCACTGCCTTCGGGGCCATTTGCGGATCAACCACCGCTACTGCGGCAACCATGAGTGCCGTAGCCCTGCCTGAAATGAAAAAATATAACTACAACCGTTCAATTTCCACTGCTACAATCGCTGCTGCCGCCATTTTGGGAGTTATGATCCCGCCCAGCGTTATTTTTATCCTTTATGGGGTTTCGGCCGGCGAATCTATTCGACGCCTGTTTATGGCCGGTATTTTCCCCGGGCTGCTTTTAATGATCCTCTTTATGCTCGCTGCTTACCTGCAAACTGCCCGTAAGCCTGAGCTGGCGCCGGCGGGGAAAAGTGTACCCTGGCCTGAAAAAATCAAGGCCGTTGCGAGCGGCGGAGTTGAAGTTATCATAATCTTTATCGCCGTTATGGGGGGCCTGTTTGGCGGTATCTTTACCCCAACCGAAGCCGGGGCGGTGGGTGTTTTTGCCACCCTGGTCGTGGCCCTGGTCAGACGTCAGTTGAGCTGGGAAGGCTTTAAAAGCTCACTGACAGACTCGGTCCGCATTTCTGCCATGATCATGTTCCTGGTTGCTGCGGCAGCGATATACGGCCGATTCCTCGGTGTGACCGGCCTGCCGCGGGGGCTGGCCACCTGGGCTGTTGAGCTTCCCCTCCCTCCTGTTGCTATTATCGCGGTGATCCTGTTAATTTACCTGGTCCTTGGCTTCTTTATAGACGCACTGGCCCTGATCTTGCTTACAGTGCCAATTTTCTACCCCGTGGCGGTTGAACTGGGTTTCGACCCGATCTGGTTCGGGGTGATTATCGTCCTGGCCCTGGGTATGGGAGTGATCACTCCTCCCGTGGGGGCCAATGTTTACGTGGTAGCCGGTGTGGACCGGGAGACGCCGGTGATGGAAATTTTCCGGGGGGTAGGATGGTACCTGGTGGCAATTATACTATGTGCCGTCCTTCTTACAGCTTTACCACAGATTGCCCTCTACCTCCCCAGTTTGGTTCAATAGGAACTCAGGAAAACTAAGCCTGTCGGCTTTGAAAAATATAATAACAACATAACAAAAAAGCAAGATCCGGAAAAGCATAACCCGGTTCTTGCTTTTTTTTAACCCTTATAGCAGGTCATAATACTCCCATAATGCCTGGCCACCAAAACGCTTTTTTTGCTTTAATTTTATCTGCTCAACGGTGCTTTATTATGGATCAAGGACATTGCGCCAGAGCGGTTGCAATGGCCGATGAAGCAAAGTTTGTAGCTGGTCGGCCTGCATGGAAGCAGGCCGCTTTTTGTTACTGCTGCTCCCCTGACCTATTAACGGTATTGCCTTCGCTAAAATCTTCGGGAGCCGGCTTTTCGATGATAAACAGGCTTTCTTCACTGTTCCTGCGCAGTTTCATGGCCATGGATATAGCCTGGGTCCTGTTTTTTACCTGCAGCTTGCGATATATGTTGCGCAGGTGGGTTTTTACAGTGTCGACAGCTAGGTTTGTCGCTGAAGAAATCTCCTTGTTGGTTAAACCACGGACCAGGTGCCTGAGAATTTCCTGCTCCCTGGGAGTTAGCTCAACCGGTTCTTCTTCTTTTTTCAATGAAGTTACCTCGGTATGTTTTTTACTCAAACGAGTGTAATCGTTAACAATCTGCCTGAATACAGACTGGTCAATAATAGTTTCTCCCGCATGAACCCTTTTAATGGTATCAATCAAATTCTGCCGGCTCACGTGCTTGAGGATATAACCGGAGGCCCCGGCCTGCAGGGCCAGACGGATAGATTCTGTATCTTCAAAAACAGTCAAAAATATAATGTTAATATCCGGCTTCAGGGCTAAAATTTGCCTGGCTGATTCAATCCCGTTTACCCCCTCCATCTTAATATCCATCAGGATAATATCAGGCTCCAGAGTTTGAGCCTTCTCCAGGGCTTCTTTACTGTTCCCACAGCTGCCAACGACAGAAACCTCTTCACTGTTCTCGAGCATGTTGCTCAAACCTTCCCTGACCATGGGGTGATCGTCAACAATAAGGATACTTATGGTCACGTTCCCGGCTCCTCCCTGGTTGTGGTTTTAATGGGGATGCTGACTTTAATCTTTGTCCCCCTGCCGGCCCGGGATTCAATTTTGCAATCCCCGCCCAGCAGCAAGGCCCGTTCCTGGATCCCGGCCAGGCCCAGGCGGTGTTTCGGCTGCACTTGCTCATCGTAATCCTTGTTTATACCGGCCCCGTCGTCTTCAACCACCAGGACCACGTTCTCTTCTCCAATGTCCAGGCTGACTTTTACATTGGAGGCTCCTGCATGTTTAACCACGTTGGTCAAAGCCTCCTGCAGGATCCTGAACAGGGCCACTTCAGTTTTGGAAGCCAGCCTCTGCTGTTCACCGGTAACCTTCAGGTCCACCGGGAGCGCATGATTTTCACTGATATTGTTAACATGTGCTTCAACGGCGGGGATCAAACCGTAGTTGTCCAGGACAATCGGCCGCAAATCGTATAGGATGCGCCTGATTTCCTGGATCTGCTCATTAAGTACCCCCGTCAACTCAGTGATTTCTCCCTGCCATTTTTCCGGTTCCATTTCCTCAACCGCCGAAAGTCGCTGGAGACGGTACCAGATCGCGATCAATGACTGGATGATCCCGTCATGTAGATCGGAGGCAATAAACTTGCGTTCATCCTCCTGGGCTGTGATCAATTTATTGACCAGCTGGTGCAGTAGTTCTTCTTTCTGGCCGAGCATGTCAATCAGCCTGGCATTCTCTATGGCCACGGCGGTAGCCCGGGCAATGGCAAATATTATCTCCACCTCTTCACTGTCAAAACCCTCCGCTTCAGGAGGACGATCCACCTGCATAATGCCGATGGTGTTACCCTTGGTCATAATTGGAGCCAGCACTACCCAGCCATAGTTAAACTGGTCCACGATTTCCCTGGTTAACATTTTTTCAATGTTCCGGGGTGTTACCACCACGGGATGTTCGCCCTTGATCACTTTCTGAATAGCCGGAAAAGCCTCCCTGCCCTTCAACGCTTTAAACTTGCTTTTCAAAACGGGATCATAACTGCCCACAGCCACCGTGGGAATGAGGGTTTGATCTTCGTCATTAAGCAGATAAATACAGCTTTTAGCTGCAAAAAGGTCTGCAGTTAGCTGGGCTACAACGTGAAGCACCTGCCTGATATCAAGGGTGGAGCTGATGGTATTAACCATTTCCAGCCATACTGAAAGCTTCCTCAAGCTGCGGTCTTTTTGCCTTTGAAAAAGCGATTCCTGGATAATATCGGCCATATGCCTGCCCAGTGACGCAGCCTTGGCCAGCATGTATTCCCCGGTGTGGTAATCGGTATTGAAGATGCCGATTTCCATGGTCCCTACCGGGTCGCCAGCTTTTAAAAATACCGGTAAATTGGTGGAGATAACCGGAGCAAAGGGATCGAGTAATTTTTTCCGGTTCCTGTTTTCCGGCTCGGAAAGGTAATCATTCAGCTGAATGCAGCGTTCCGATTGGACGGCGACCCCATCTTCGGGATTCTCCTTTTCCCTGGCAGCATGCCAGCAGACTGGTACTTTTCCGTCACGGAGAAGCATCAGGGTGGCTCTACAAAAATCAAAATAATCCACCGATGCCTGCAGGGTCCGCTGCAGGGAAATATCTACCTGCTCTATTGAGTCGAAATTGGGGCTAACCCGGCAAATAAGGATTAATTCCGGCTTTTCCTTTTGACCTGCCCTATATCCTTCTTGTTCTGTCAATTGCCTACCACCTTTGCCCTGGGGCAGCCTGTATGAAAAAGAAACTGTATATGCATAAACGAACACTGCCCAATATAAAAACCCGGTTTTCAGTTTACAAATGAAAGTGCAGTTTTGTTTTCTTACCAGCCGGCTTAAATTAACAGTCCGGCAGCGATTTAGCGTATACAAAATATTGTAAAGGTTCACTGAACTATTACTTCGCTATCAATTTTATATTTTCCTGTCTACAACGTCAAATTACTGGCTCAACCGGGGTTCATCCCAAGGGGTTAGCCCTGATTTCATACTTTTTAACCTTGATTCCATGCTTTTAAGGGATTTTCGTAGTGTTTGTTTTTATTTAAGCTTAAGTAAAGTGGCAATAGTGTAAACAAATTTACTGCAGGCATTGAGCAGGAATAAAGACGGGTTTTACTGCAAGTCTAAATTCCTGCTGCAAACCGGGCCAGAGCAGCCCGGATCAACTACAAAAGCCTGGGATAACATGGAACAAGGCTCACTTGACCGGCAAAGCTGCATTGATAATCTTATTTTTGGCATCGGCAACCGGGAAGTAGAGATCCGCATTTTTACCAGTCATGATTGTCATCTAGAAGATATCAACGCATGTATCCAGGAACAGGAAACAAAAATAGCCTTTCATCCCGGCTCCGAAAGAACCGGGGCCAGGTTTATTATCGAATCCCCCGTCCGGTATAAATACCGCGGGAACAGGAAACTGGAAAAACAGCAGATACCGGTCAGGCCGATTTTTAAAAAAGAACTCGATCTCTGGCTGGCCGAACTCGGATTTAAAAAAGTCCCATGGCCTGGAAGAAGAAAGAAATGCCAGCCTACCGGTCAAACCCTGGAACAGGTTGACCGTAGCTTTCCGGCCCAGGCCGGCCTTCCAATAATAGGACCAAAACCAGGAGGTGTTTTAGTGCGTTTACAGGGTAAAGTAGCAATCGTAACCGGGGCCAGCAAGGGTATCGGAGAGGCAGTTTCCATGAGCCTGGCCGCCGAAGGGGCCGACCTGGTCCTGGCCAGCCGCAGTATCACAGAAGATGACCCCATAGTTGAAAATATAGAGAAAATGGGCCGCCGGGTCATGGTCAGACAGGTCGATGTGGGTAACAGCAGCCAGGTCTTCGCAATGGTTGATAGTGCTTTGGAAGAATTCGGCCATATTGATGTGCTTTTTAACAACGCCGGCATCTTTAAACCGGCCATGCTCTGGAAGATGACCCTGGAGCAGTGGGAAGAAGTGCTGAGAGTTAACCTCAGCGGTACTTTTTATTGTCTCCATGCTGTAGCCAAACCGATGATTGAACAAAAAAAGGGCTCTATTATTAACGTTACCTCTTCAGCCGGCCTGATGGGGACTATAGGGCAGATCAACTACACGGCAGCTAAAGGTGGAGGTTACGCCATGGCAAAATCAGCCGCCAAAGAACTGGCCCGCTATAACATCCGTGTCAACACCATCGCCCCGATGGCTGAAACTGACATGACCCGGGTCATCGCTTCTGATCCTAAATTCAAAGAAAAGTACCTGGAACGGATTCCGCTGGGCCGCTTTGGCAGGCCTGATGAAATCGGGCCGGCAGTTGTATTCCTGGCGTCGGATGAATCCAGCTACATCACCGGACAAACCCTTTGTATTGACGGAGGCATGGTGATGCTATAAAACCGGCCCAGGAGCGGTTTATTTAAGAAATATAACGCAAGGAGGATCTAAATATGCCTAATGATGTGGCTATAATCGGTGTCGGACAGAGCAGTTTTGTCCGGGGCTATGAAGGCTCAATCAGGGAACTATCTTTTGAAGCTTACCGGGAAGCCATGCAGGATGCCGGCTTAACAGCAGGCGATCTTGATGCCTCGATCATCTGCTCCGCCCCGGAATATGACAGGCAGCGCAGCCCTTCAGGCTTGATAGCAGAATACCTGGGGCTAAACCCCCAGCCGACCTTTGCCGTGGAAAGTGTATGTTCGTCCAGCACGACCGGGCTAAAAACCGCATACAGCCTGATTAAAAGCGGCCTGCACCAGGCGGTGGCAGTGATAGGCTTTCAGAAAATGTCGGAAATATCTTCCGCCGACTCCCAGGAACGGATGGGCCGGGGTGCGGATATCATGTGGGAATCACCCTTCGGCACCACCATGCCCGCCTACTATGCCATGCATGCCAGGGCCCACTTTGACACGTACGGTACCACTGAAGAAGACCTGGCCCTGATCAGGATTAAGGCGGCCAAATACGGTCAGCTAAATGAAAAAGCTGTTTACAGGAAGGACCTGGGCATGGATAAAATCATGGAAAGCGATTATGTCTCCAGCCCCCTGAAGCGGTTCGACTGCTGTGCCAACGCCGACGGCTCTTCCTGCATGATCATGGTCTCGGCAGACAAAGTAAAATCACTGTCATCAGCGCGCCCGGTCTGGATCCGGGGCCTAGGCTCTGCTACTGCTTCCTACAGTATTACCGGCAGGAAAGCCTACGCCGGCCTGGAAAGCGCCCGTGCAGCTGCCCGCCAGGCCTATGAGATGGCCTCGATCAAACCAAATGACATCGATGTTGC